>JADLDX010000752.1 GCA_020846515.1 Pirellulaceae bacterium | reverse complement strand
ATTTCCTAAAGACGCCGAACTATTCTGGTGAGCTCTCACCGAAAACATGTATCGCTATGCGTAGACGCTACTTCGGAAGATACTTAGGCGTAAGTGCTGAGTCGAAGCAATAGACTTTACACGGGCGAGCTATGCGCAGGTTAGCTGTAAGTAGGTGAGGACAACTTCTCTACATTTAAACCGGTTGATCGTCACATTTGGCCATCCTGAAACCATGAAACATCTAACCAGTATCGTTGCGATTGCCATCGCCTGCTGTCTTCACCTTGCACCCAGTCTCTGCGGTGAAGAGTATGGCATTAAACTCCTGGCCAATGGTAGCGAGATCGCAACGATAGCCCTTGTCATCGAGAATGACATCGCGACCGCGACAGTGGGAGACAGCAAAGAACACTTCGATCTGAAGAAGAATCAGTGGCAAGATGAGACCACGGGCAAATGGGTCACATTTGCCCAATGTGAAGATTGGGCCGCACAATCAAAGAAGAAATCCGCACTCAGCAGTGCCACAGTTCCTCCGCAGGTGCGTGCCTTCGTCGCGTGGTCTCTAAACCCGACTTACGAAACGAAGTCGACTAAAACTTCGCTTGTGCTTACTTCGGGCCAAGTCGACTATCGAATTACAGGCACCAAATCGGAGCGTGATTTATCTAACTACTTCAAATACGCGAAACTAAACGCCTACAAAAAAGCGATGACCGAGCGTAAGCTGCCGCCGTTTGCCGAATTGGAAGCCATTTCTGCCATGGAACGCCACGGTATCGTTCCAACTTCAATAACAGTCGAAATGCCAGGCGTTCCCCGCGCTCCACGCATCAAAATGGAAATCGACTACAAATAGAAGAATGACGCACCAAGGGCTGGACCGAATTGCCCAGTTGGCGCGGAGTTAGACGATTGGCTCGATCACTTTACCCGTACTAATCGCAAGCGGTCGTCCGAGTTTGTCGATCAACTGAGTCTCGGGCGCGTAGCCTAGAAGATGAAAGATGGTCGCTGATAAATCTTGCGGCTCCGCGCGACCTTCGATGGGATAGCCACCGAGTCGATCGGATTGACCATAAACGGCACCGCCTTGCACTCCGCCACCGGCCAGTGCTACTGAAAACACATGTCCCCAATGATCGCGACCGCCGGCTGCGTTGATCTTAGGTGAGCGACCGAACTCGCCCATCCACACGATAAGCGTTTCGTCGAGCATGCCACGCTGCGATAAGTCTTCAATCAAAGCGCTGTAAGCCAAATCCATCGGCGGCATGAGAGCCTCTTTGCAGCGTTTGGCATTGCCTGCATGCGTATCCCAAGCCGGTGCCATGTTGGTATCAGTGGGCCAGCGGGTCCAGTTGACTTGAACCAGCGACACCCCGGCTTCGACCAAGCGTCGCGCTAACAGTACGCTCTGACCGAAACGATTGCGACCATAGCGATCACGCATGGCCGATGTTTCCCTGTCGATGGCAAACGCTTCGCGCGCCGACGCCGACTGCAACAACTCGATCGCTTTGTGCTGGAAACCTGACCAACGCGAATGGACCGATGGCAACTGGTCGGTCGATGCGGCATCGATAGTGCGAGCGTTCATGCCGTCCAGCAGTTGACGTCGTTGCATGAGACGCTGAACATCGACGTCTGGAGGGAGAGAGATATCGCCGACTTGAAAATCCGGTTGCGAAGGATCACAAGTTACGAGCCATGGATCAGCGGCATCGCCCAGCCAACCCGCATCTTGCCCAGGCCAAACAATGCGCCCGGTGTTCCAAATCTCCTCAGGCAATCGCACCGCGCCTGGCAAGCTACCTTGATCGCCACGCAAGTGTCGCATGATCGCCGCCATGCAAGGCCAATCGTTAGGTGCACCCGCTCTCGCGTTTTCCGAATTGGTGGGCGCATGCGGACGTCCTGTCAACATCCAGTATCCGCTGGAGGAATGCGAGTTGTCGTTGGTCGACATAGCGCGCAGCACCGCGATACGATCGGTCAGCCTGGCGGTCAACGGCATGAGTTCTCCAACTCGAAGACCAGGCGTCGCCGTCGGGATTGTTCCGAAGGAGCCGCGAATTTCAGTTGGCGCCAGTGGCTTGGGGTCCCACGTTTCGTGCTGAGGCGGACCACCCAACATGAACAGCACGATACAGGCTTTCGCACGCCCAAAGCTGGACGCCAGACCGGCATCGGCGGCTGAAGAGCGGACTGCTAAATAATTGTCTAAGCCCAAACCGAAGGCGCTCAAGCCGCCAATGCGCAGCCACTCTCGGCGACGAATGCCATCACAAAGTCGCGTTCCGCCATCGCGATAAGAAAGCATACTGGTGGGTCCAAGCCAAGGTGGGTGTGAGGTAGGATCCTAGAATTATAACAGGTTGTTAGGGAGTCACACGTAGACAAATCGCTCCGCGACTCTTCAGAACCAGATATGTAAAACTTGACAGCCATGCAAAGACGCAGGCAATAAGATCATTATCCCGGGCAGCGTTTGCGGTTGTCTGCGATGCGTGATTGTCCCGTACGTTTCTTACGGGAGACAATTTGGTCAATTCTGAGTTTGTTGTACTGCTGAAGGAGCGATAGGCAAGCGTTGCCTAAGACATTCAGGATAAGCGTGGCAGCTAGCAGTAGCGAGTTGCGTTCAGCCGTCCAGACTGCCCCCGCCAAGAGTCCCATCGTCACGAAACCGATCCAGTGTCCAATTTCAGCCGAGGTCATAGCACAACGTACTGTTAAAAGCGTTTCCAATCGCTGGTCCTTCAGGCCACGCAGTTCTTGGTTGAAATT
>JADLDX010000751.1 GCA_020846515.1 Pirellulaceae bacterium | reverse complement strand
ATCCTCCTGCTCCCAAAGCAGGCGTGCTCCCATCTGCACCTCTGCCCGATAGTTGTTGTGTCAGTGGACCTGCAGGGAGTTGAACCCTGAAGCCTTGAGTGCAAGTCAAAGCGCCGACCCGTCGGCAAGCCCATTCGTTTTGTCAGCGACTCGTGTGGGATTCGAACCCGACCTAGCTGGCTTGAAAGACCAGTGACCTCACCAGAAGTCGAACGAGCCGTGTTTGTTTGCGTAGGTGCGCACCTCTAGCGCAGTTGATCTCGATGTGATTTTGCCGAATCAATACTCAGTGGACTGGGAGGCGCTCGAATCCTCGTATGCGGTTCTTCAGACCGCCGCTATACCGTCTCAGCTACCAGTCCATCTGTGTGTCAGACGTTGGAAATAGGCACGAAAAAACCCGGTGTCACTTTGGGGTAACACCGGGTTGCCAACGTTGCTTCGTTAGAACGGCCGAGTGTTACCTCCGATGTGGACGTAAGGGGAGCGTATTCTCGTCTTGCAACGCGATCGTACCCTTCGATCCATTAAATCGTTCGGTCAGTGTTGACCTTAAGTAACTGGGCCGTATTGAAGACATGGTTCCGTTTCCGGTGATTGATTGCTTTTCAGGTTCCGTCGTCCGCAACCAGATTCGTTGCGGGCTGCAGATATAGATGCTTTTGGTCTGCGATGGTTCGCTAAAAATCTTGGTTCGCAAAAAGTTTAGTGAACGTAGGCTTGCATTGAGTTAAACGTCTCTCGAGCGGGAAAGTATCCATGCTGAACGAAAAGTTTTTTGAAATGCTTTTCGATTTAGCCTATCGCGCCGTTGGATCACGATGACGGAATGCGATCGCCTTCGCCGGGCATAGGCCGCACTGTCGGACTTCTTCGACGGCGAGGAACTCGCGGACCTGATCATCTGATGCAGTTGGCGGACAGGCCTGGTAGTCGCGGAAGAGTTGCCACGCGGGCTCTTGATCGAGGTTGAGCTTGCGGGACATGATTGCATGGAAGGCGAGCGCGGGGCATTTCCACAGACTTTGCTTGTAGAGCTGGGTACACGTGCGCTGGAGGCAGATGTTCCAGGCGGCTTGGGGATCGCTTTCGAAAGGCATCGGCTTGCCTTCGATCATGCGGTATTGTTGTCGCCAACCGCGATGGGATTTGCGGATGTTGATCTGAAGCTTTGGGTAGGCGGCTCGCCATTGGCGCAGTTGCTGGCGGACAAGACGAAACCGCTTCATGTACTCTGGAGCACGTCCATGTTGCGAGACGTCCATGCGAAAGCGGTTGTCGATCAGAACGCGGGGCAGGTCGGGATGACGATCCAGGTAGAATCCGTTCGTGACGAACAGTCCTTCGGCGTTTGGGAACGACTGTCTTGCAAGCTCGATGATTGAAATCAACTCCGGGTTGAGTGTTGGTTCGCCACCGAGAATGGCTATACGCTTGGGCGCAAGCCGGCCTTGCCACGCTTCGAAGTTCGCGCGAGCTTCATCGAGGCTAACGATTCCGCCGGCATGAAAGTTGGAATAATGCGAGCACTGCGCACAATAAAGATTGCACGCATGTGCTGCATGGAACTCGAGGTTGGGTAACTCGATCATCAACATCCTTCCGAATCACTTGAACCAGCTTCATCGCCCGAGCCTTCGCTGCCTGCGTCGCCACTTCCGCCTGGTGGCTTCGGTGGTTTCACGTCGTGGCCTGGATGCCCTGGTGGCAAGTTGTCTGGCCAGTGGTAGCCAGGAGGCAGATGGTATGGATGATGCGGAGGTAGCCGCGGCCAGATGATGTTGGGCAGTGGAGGCGGTACCAAGACTTCGATCGGCGGCTCGGGCACCGGAGGCCATACCCAGTCCTCGGGCCACCAATCGGGTCGCGGCTCCGAGCTAGAACCCGGTGGATCTGGCGGTGGAACGTACGGTAGCGGTTCACCTGGCGGATCAAACGGCGGTGGGGGCCAACCCGGTGGCCGCTCTCCGTTGGGACCAAATGGTCCATGGTTCGTGGTGGTCATAAACACTCCTTCAAGAAGTTGGGGAAACGAAAGAAACAGAAATCAGCGCCAGAGAACCTTGCGTAGGTTGTGCTTACGCAAGGCTTGTTTCAGGAAGACGGGGCGATGTCGCTTGTAGGCGGGCGGATCGACGTGGATGTGCGGAAAGATGTGGTCCGTCGCCACACCTACCTTGACGCCGGCAACCTTGGCTCGCCAGAAGAAGTCCCAGTGCTCGTCGACCTTCAGGTCTTCATCCCATCGAATGGCCTGCAGAATGTCGCGATGGGCTACAAAGCAATTACATACAAATGCGCACTCGGCGATGTCGCCGATGCGTCGATATTCACCGCGAGGAATGTGAAGAACGCCACCGGCTGACTTCAGCAAACGTGGCGCGCCGTCGGGATGGGCACGATGCGGTTGCTTGCTGAGCGTTGCTAATAGATCGAGGCGACTCGACTCGAACTTGCGAACCAGATCATTCAGTCGAGTCTGTGGGCCAACCACGTGATCATCGTCAGAGAAGATCACCATCCTTGTTTGCGCGGCTTCAACGAGACGATTGCGACCAGCCGACAACCCGATGTCATATTCAGTCTCAATGAGTCGATCGACCAACGCGGCTTCGTCGGGACAGACTTGCGAAAATCGCAGTTCAGGCTTGCCGTCGTCGAGGACGTAGATCAGCGGACGCTCGTCGCCACAATGTTCGTAAATGCTGCGTACCAGAGTCGCGCAACAGTGAGGGCGATGGATAGTTTTGATGCAGAATGTGACACGATCACGCATGGACGATACCTCCTCCTGGATAACGCAGTGAATCAAAGCCGTGCTTACGGAGCCCCAGTCGGCGGAACTTGGGGCGGGCCCGAAGCGCTCCGTATGGCTTGGCTGCCACGTGGTCGTGGACTACGGAGCAGTCGAGTGCCACGGCGATTTGCAGATGTTCAATATGGGACGCTCGGTAGAAGAACTCCCAGTGCTCGTACGTTTTGATCTCGTCATCCCAGCGAACGCGGGCGATCGTGTCGCGACGCGCCAGGAAAGCGTTGCTGACCATGTCGCACCAACGGGTCTCACCGATACGTTTGTGTTCGCCTCGATGCATCCAGATCCGGCTGCCATTCATCAGCGGGCTGAACAGCATTGGACGGCCACCCGCGCCCTGACGCACAGCCAAAATGTCTAGGTCGTACTCCATGAACCGCTGGTAGACTCGGTCAAGATGCAGATCTGGCGTTACGACCTGGTCATCGTCGAGCAGAAAGATGAACTCGGTTTCTGCCGCGTCGATTGCTGTATTGCGTCCAACGCCGACGCCCACATCGTGTTGCTCAAGATCAATCACTTT
>JADLDX010000750.1 GCA_020846515.1 Pirellulaceae bacterium | reverse complement strand
CTATAAGGTCCTCGAGAAAACAGCCGACTCGGCCAAAGTCGAATTCAGCTTTGAGAAAGCGCCCAAACGGACGGTCACGTTTAAGAAAATGGAAGGCAGTTGGTTGCCTCAGGAAGCGGAAGAGGGACTTAGTCAGTTAGCATTGGCCAAAGCCTATCTGGATGGTATGGATAAAGCGGCCATCGATGAACTCCGCAGCAGCATGCGAACGGGGCTGATGATGGCCAACGGTTTCCTGGGCCCATTGGCAAATGCCAAAACACAACAAGAGTTCAGCGCGGCTTTCGAGCCCTTGGCTGCTCCCGTCATACAGCAGATGCAAAGCGCCATAGCCCGACAAACGGGCATGGGACAAGGCGGCATGCCGGGCATGGGCCCGGGAATGAGCCCAGGCATGGGTTCCATGCCGATGCCTGCGCCGTAATTCGCTATAAATATAGTTTCGTAACCAGTCGCACTGCGACTGGTTATCTCAATACCGCACCGGGTTGCGAACGACCTGCCCCGGTTTGACCACAGCCAGTACTTCCGCAGCTCGCTCACTCAAATAACGCACTTCGCTACCAATGGCGATGAATTGCATTCCCTGAGCAGCGCGGCGCAGGGCCGTTTCCGGATCCATCACATGCATGCCGGTCGGCGTGCCTGCCTGCTTGCCTGTAGAAACAATCTGCGCCAAAGCAGCTTCGAATTCGGCATCCGTAGCCTCAGTGCCATCCGCGGAACGCATTTGAGCCCGCAGATCCACTGGCCCGACAAAGATGGCATCCACGCCTGGCAAACTATAGATCGCTTCAGCGTTGGCGATCCCGCGTGGGCTTTCGGTTTGCAAGACGACTAAGATTTCATCATTGGCACGTTGAAAGTATTCGCTGCTGAGCATATCGAAGTTCAGCGTGGCATGGCTGCCGCCCAGACTACGATTTCCAGTCGGTGGATATTTGGCAGCAGCGATGGCCACCCGCGCTTGCTCGACCGTGTCGATCATGGGCACCACGATTCCCCAAGCCCCAGCGTCCAAGGTACGCTTGATCAAATGATGATTGCCCTCTGGCACGCGCGCCAACGGCACACCGCCAGCATCCGCGATGGCACCAAACAGGGCCGCCGCTTGCGACCAATCAATCGGCCCATGCTCCAGGTCCACCGTCAACCAATCAAAATCCATGCGAGCCAGCACGCGCGCGGCCAAGAGATCGCCTGTCGACAGCCAAGTCCCAAACACCGGCTCACCAGCTCGCAGTTTGTCTTTTACTCGATTATGTCGCATGTTGCTTCCGCTTCCGGTTTCAAACGATTTCCATAGTCAGTCCAAATTATTTCGTACGCCGCGATCAACTCCCGACTGTTATCCTTCGATCCTTCGCCCGTGCTCTCATGCTCATGCCATCTTTTTGGCCGGGGCTGACGCAGCAGGACGATGATATACTAGGCACGTCCACTCGTCCGACTCCGTTGTCTATTTTTTAGCCGACATGCGTAGTTGGACAGCTGATTAGCCGCTGGGCGTTAGCCCACGGTTTTCGGCCCACATTAAGATCGACGCCCGCGGTTTCCCCAAAGGCCGTAGGGTCGTAGCCGATCTCGCCGTAAACTGGAAGCGTCAACAGAAAGCATCCACAGTCCTTCGATATCGAATACGCAAGCACGCCTGAACACGTGGGCGATCCACATAAATTACAACAGGAACCAAATGGTGCGCCTATTTTTTTTGCTGCTAACAGCTCAACTGCTAGCCCTGCCTCTCCAAGCTGCCCCGCCAGAAGATCCCACCTTAAAAACTCCGGATTCATTCCCACGCTTTCCTGCTGTCGAGCCAGCGGATGTCGCCAGCACGTTTGTCGTGCAAGCTGGCTTTCAGATGCAACTGATTGCTGCTGAGCCGTTGGTAACCGATCCCGTGGCGATGACGATCGACGAACGAGGTCGCGCACTGGTGGTCGAAATGAACGACTACCCTTACACCAATGCCAAGACGCATGTTGCCTGGCAAGACAACACAACCGATGCACCGATCGGCCGCATTCGACTACTAGAAGACAGCGATGGCGATGGCACCTACGATCGCAGCACGCTGTTTGCTGAAGGCCTGTCGTGGCCCAGTGGAATCGTCTGCTATCGGGGTGGTGTATTCGTAACCGCTACGCCCGATATCTGGTACTTGAAGGATAACGATGGCGACGGCCGAGCGGATGTGCGCGAAAAGATCTTCACTGGCTTTCGCAAGTACAACGTGCAGGCCGTCATGAACAATCCCATTTGGGGACTAGACAATCATTTATACGTCGCCGGATCCAGCAACGGTGGCAGCGTCTTAGCGGCAGGTCAGTCGCAAGCGAAACCTATCGCGGCTCGCGGCGACTTTCGTATCGATCCACGCACCAATCAACTCGAACTTCAAGCTGGCGGGGCTCGCTTCGGCAATGCGATCGATTACTGGGGCAACCGCTTTTTATGCAAAATCCTTAACCCGGCTATCCATGTCGTGTTAGATAATCGATACCTCGCGCGCAACCCAGATTTTGCGGCGCCGACGGCCATCTACAACATCGCCGAATCGGGCGATCAGATGCCGATCTTTCGCATTAGCCCAGTGGAACCGTGGCGCGATCTGCGAGGTCGTCAATGGTCGGCAGATCCCACCAAAAAAGTGCCGCGCAGCGAGTTGACCGGCGGCGGCGTGTTCACTTCCACCAGCGGCATTAATGTCTATCGTGGTAGTGCCTATCCGCCTGCCTACCAGGGACAGATCTTCGTGGCCGAAGTAGCCAACAATGTGATCTATCGACAAAAGGTCGAGGCTGATGGCAATACCTTTCTCGCGACCCGCGCCGATGCCAACGCCGAGTTTGTTGCCTCAACAGACACCTGGTTTCGACCTGTCAACCTTTACAACGCGCCCGATGGCACGCTGTATGTATTGGACATGTACCGCGAATTCATCGAACATCCCTGGTCGATTCCTGACGATATTCATGCCCGACTGGATCTAACCTCCGGCCGAGACCGCGGTCGAATCTATCGACTGGCCCCCGCCAACTTCAAGCCTCTCGCTCCACCTGATCTATCCAAGCTCACCAGCAGCCAGTTGGTCGCTCACCTGGCACATGCCAACAGTTGGTATCGCGAAACGGCTCAGCGATTACTGGTAGAACGCGGTGACACGAGCATCGCCAAGGAACTACGCGCGATACTACCAAGTCAAGACGGTCGAGCCGCAGCGCATGCGAT
>JADLDX010000749.1 GCA_020846515.1 Pirellulaceae bacterium | reverse complement strand
TTACACCGTGCTATGGGTGCGGAAGTAACCGCTCGGCAACAGTTGACGCACGATGACGCCATGAAGGCTGCCGCCTTGGTCGCTGCGTACAACCATGCAGAATGTCGCATTGATTTCCTGAACAATCGCCGTCCGCTAGATCATAGTCGTCTGCGAATCTGGCAACGCGCAAAATGGGCAGCTGCTTCAGTTGCGGTCCTAGTGGTTTTATACGCTCTGGTCACGCTTAATACCCAACGTTTGGAAAGTCGTATCGTCCAGTTGCAGACGCAGCAAGAAAAATTGCACGAGCGTATCGAGGCCAGACGCGCGGAATGGGATACCGTAGCGGCAGTGACGCGATGGCAGGAATCACAAATCGACTACAGCCAGACTTTGAAAAACTACATCGCTGCACTGCCCAAAGCACAAGACATGGTGCTCACGCGATTGGAAGTCTCGCAGGACTTTGATGGTTCCCAAACGATCGATGTCGAGGGCTTGGCCCGCGAAACCACCTGCGTCAAAGAACTAGTCAACGAACTCATCAAAAACCCGGAGTACCAAAAAACACAGCTCCGAAGGTTAGAACTCAAAAACGGCGACAATCGTTACAACGCCGACTTCGCACTGAGCGTCTCGATAGTTGGAGGCCAAACGCATGTCCAATAACACACTTGGTTCGGACACTCGCTGGTTTCGAACCAACCAGGAAAAGCGCTTGGCTATAGCCCTAGTCGGCATCATCTTGGCAGCCGTCGCTTATCGATCCTGGGGTACGGTACAAGGTCCATGGTCGACTCAGTTGACGCGCATTGCGCGGCTCGATACGAGCATTGAAGAGCTGATCGCTGAAATCGATCGTAGAGAACAGACCACGCTGAGTAGTTTATCCAATCAGCGTCAAAGTTTACCTGGCGACACTACCCTGGCGGCGACTCGATATTATGCGTGGTTGTACGAGTTGGCAGCCAAGCATGGCTTTGAGGATGTGAAGATTGACAATACGGCACCTCTGAAAGATCCGGCCTTAGGTAGTCGTTTGACATTTTCATTTCAGGCGCGGGCCAACGTCGAATCCGTCGGCGCGTTTGTTGACGAGTTCCAGAGTTATCCGTTGTTGCATGGATTAACGCGACTCCAAATGGTGGACTATTCCCCGCTAAATCGCGAGGCGCGAGTCGCTGCCACGATTGAACTCTTATGTCTGAGTGACGCACCAGACGACATGATACTGCCTGAGCTGACCCAGGCTACTGCTTCGTCCTCGGACAATCTGGCCGCGCTACTTAGTCAAACAGACCCGTTTCGCAGATATGAGCCACCGCGTCCAGTAACGGTGGCTCCAGCTATAGAGGTGCCGGTCGTCGATCACTTGAGCAAAGTAAAGTTCATTGGAGTGGTCAACAAAGATGGTGCTCGGCAAGCCTGGTTCTTTGATGAGCTTAGCAATACTGAGTTGCTACTGTCTCCCAGTCAACTGCTGAATGTTGAGGAGTTTGAAGGTCGACTTGAACAAATTGAGCAGTATGAAGTGCGGGTTGTTCGCGGAGAACAGGTCGTGACGATTCGACTGGGCGAGAACATTAGAACCGCCTTAAGCGTCAGCAAATAAACTGATGAATTCACCCATGAACGAATTGTTAGCAGCTTGATATGAGCTAGGCTTTGGCTGTTCTTGAGGCCTTTAAAGGGTCTGACCCCTTTTCGGACTAACTCTGGCGATGTCCATGACGACAACCAATATTAAGTACTATTCGCTGGATCAGTCCTTAGAGCATTTAGGTGACTGTACGTCATTGACAAGTGTGGGAAACTCCGCGCAACCATGTCAATGTGCACGTCCAGGCGTGGCTCTGTCCGACCAGAACATCTACAGCAAATTCCGAGTTAGTGGGCGTGATGCTGTTAGTTTCCTGAATCAATTGAATGTGGTTGATGTCTCCCGTTTGTCCAACGGTCGAGCGACAACTTCTTTCATGCTCAGTGATACGGGAATTGCGATCTGCGATCTGTATATCTTGGCATTAGGCGACGGATATCTGCTGTTGACTGAAGGTCGCTCGACCAAGGAAACATTGGAATACTTGAACAACCATCGTCGTGACCATCGTGTATTGATCGAGGATCTTAGCGATGCGATCAGTTTGTTGGGAGTGGATGGCCCACGCTCCCGAGAACTGCTGGGTGTGTCGATGGGTGAGAAACTGCCAGGTCTACGCTACTTGGACGTCGCAGAGAATCAATCGCTGGGTGAAACCAGAGCTCACGTGATGCGTGCTGGCAAGCCTGGGCAACTTGGCTATTTGTTGATCACCGAAAAGGGCCACGCGTCACAGCTGTGGTCAACTTTAGTGACCTCGATCGTTCAAACGAACGCATCGTGGAACGGTCGACAGCCGACCGAAGGACAACCAGTCAACGGATGACGGGCCTAAGGTCCATGTGAACAATCACAGCGACAATATCGACGCAAACAGCAATATGTATCAGTAGCCGATACATCGGTCAGTGACAGCACACGAGATGGCATGGGAGTTGGTTCATGAGCAACGGTAACGGACGAGTGGTGATCTCGGGGATGGGGATCTACTGTCCTCTCGGCAGTTCGCTTCCCGAAGTTGTCGCGCGGTTGAAAAGCAGTCAAGGTGCGGTTCGGAACATCGAGTCTTTCAACACAGATACCCTGGCGATTAAGCATGCTGCCGAAATACCTGATTACGATCCGAAACAATACTTCTCAGACGAAGACGCAGTGGCACTTGATCGAACGGCTCAGTTTGGGATCTTAGCCGCCAGGCGGGCCGTGGCCGACTCTGGGTTGAGCGAAGATATACTGCATTCAGAACGTCTAGGCTTAGTGACGGGCATTTGCGCCGGTGGCCAGGGTGATCCTCCCAAGACTAAAGCGAACCCTTTCGACATCAATCTCTTTACGTTTCCAGACACGGCCATCTATGTGCAGTCCGATGCTATTGGTAAAGCTTTGGGACTGCATGGTCCACGTAGTACCGTGTCTACAGCCTGCGCTTCCAGTGGCACAGCGCTGGCCTTTGCGTATGAATGGATTCGTACAGGTCGAGCAGACTATGTATTAGTGGGCGGCAGCGATGCGTTTTCCGTCTTCACTTATGCAGGCTTTTATGCGCTGGGGGCGATGGCGCCAGTGCCTATGTCACCCTTCAGCGAAGGAATCGGAGTTAGTTTCGGTGAAGGTGCTGGCTTTGTGGTGCTCGAATCGCTGGCCAGGGCACAAGCTCGTGATGCCAAGGTCTATGGCGAATTCTTGGGCTATGGATTGACCGGAGATGCACACCACGTCACCTCACCTCATCCGGCCGGCGAAGGACTGAAGCGAGCTATGGCTCGATGTCTGCAGCGCAGTCAGCTGGATGTTTCGGACATCGATTACATCAATGCGCACGGAACGGGTACTCGCGACAATGACACTTCAGAGACCCAAGCGGTCAAGGCGTTGTTTGAGGGGACTTCGATTCCGCCGATGAGTTCTACGAAATCCTATTTTGGTCACACATTGGGTGCCGCAGGAATTATGGAGTTCATCGTATCGATCCTAGCCATGAAAGAGGGCTTTATTCCGCCCACGATCAACTTCGATATGGCGCGTCCTGGCTGTGAATTGGATTATGTACCCAATATACCACGTCCAGGAAAGATCGACGCGTTTATCTCTAACTCCGCAGCATTTGGTGGCGTGAATTGTGCGGTCTCGGCCGGGGCGATGCGAGCCACGGTGGTTGAAAAACAAAGTGATCTGGATGAAGTCTGGATAACCGGTATCGGGGCTGTAACCCCCGTGGGATGTGGTCGAGATGCCTTCCGCAATAGCTTGGTTGAAGGCAAGAGTGGTATTCGGCCGATTGATCGCTTCGATACGTCCGCGTTTTGCTCTCGATACGGGGCCTTGGTCGATGGTTTTAACGCGCGCAAACTGGCTCCCACTTTAGACGTACGTCGAGCCGACTTGCTGACGCGCTATGCGATGGTCGCGGCTGGTTTGGCGTTTCAAGATAGCAAACTGGATATGCGTACTGCCAACCCGGACCGTTTGGGTTTGGTCATGGGCCTAACCTATGGCTCGATTACGGTGCAAGATGATTTCCAACAAAGCCTGATTAATGATGGTCTAGAGAAGCTGAGTGCCAAGTATTTTCCTGCCATGGTGCTGTCGACCATCGGTGGTCAGGTTTCTCAAGCCTTCAAACTGCGCGGCGTGAACAATACTGTGGTTGATGGTATCACCAGCGGGCTAACAGCATTGATCCATGCCTATGACCTGCTGCGTAATGACCCAGCCCAAGATGCGATAGCGGTCGTCGCAGCTGATGAGATTGGTTCGCTGTTCTACAACGTTTTCAATCGTCGTGGTTGGCTGGCCAAGGACGATGGTGATCAACCAACATTGCTCAGACCATATGGCAAGGGCAATGGATTTGTAATAGGCGAGGCCGGAGCAGCCTTGATTTTAGAGCGAGCATCAGCTGCCAGAAAGCGAGGCGCTACGCCTTTGGCACGCATTGCCGGCGTGGGCGCGACCGCCGATTCCTTTGCATTTCGCGATTTTGATAACGATTCCGCATACCTGAGTCGCGCCATGGAATTGGCCATCGCTGAAGCCGATACCGACGCGGCTCACATTGACTGGGCAATTGGCCATGGCCGCGGAGTGCCACGTTACGACCATCGGGAAGTTTCAGCGATGCTGCAACTGTTTGGTAATCGCCTGCCGCCTGTCAGTTGCTTGTCGGGCAACATCGGCGTGGCCAGCGCTTCATCAGGCCTGCTGAGTGTGGCCGCCGCAACTCTGGGAATGCAGCATGGCGAAGCCTATCCATTGGCATCCATCGATGACAGCCTGGATCGTCGCCTGCCATTTGTTCAAGGTGCGGTGAGACCTGGTAACTATCAGCGCGTCTTGATTGCTGGTAGTACGGAGCATGGCAACAACCATGCGGTCGTTCTCCAGCGCATCTAGACATTCTCGCTACACATTCAAATTACTTCACCAATCAATGAATTGTCACCATGCAACAGCGTCGTCTGGGCGGGGTGATCCACAACACGCTGCTATCAGCGTTAGGGCCAGGAGAATTGCATGAGCGCGACATCAAGAATCGTAGTGACGGGAATGGGTGTTTGGAGCCCGATAGGCAAGAACGTTGCTGATTTAACCGCCGCCTTAGAACGTGGACAAACCGGCATCAAGCGGCATGAAAATATCATCCCAGGAAACTCGATATGGGCAGCTCTAGTCGAAGACTATGATCCCAGCCAATATTTTTCCGCTGAAGATCAAGATAAGTTTGACCGCACTGCCCAGATGGGCTATCTGGCCGCTGCGCAATCACTATCAGATGCAGGTGTGACCGTACCGGATGACGCAACGCGTTGCGGTTTGATTCTAGGAACAAGCCATGGCGGTCGTTCGCAATTAGACCGCTTTGTGGATGGCGGCAGTGACATTGATGCCGATTCCATGCCGCGCAGATTGCTTGAGACATCGGCTCATTATCACCAAACAGCCGCTGTGGCATCCAAGCTGGGTATTCACGGTCCGGCCATCACCCTGTCGAATGCTTGCAGCTCTAGCGGTGCGGCGATTGCCTACGCCATCGAATTGATTCGCAGCGGTAAATGTGAATGGGTCTTAGCCGGTGGAGCCGACGGCTTTTCAAAACTAACCTTCGCTGGCTTCGCTTCGCTGGGAGCAATGGCGGATGGACCCTGTGCACCGTTTAGTGACCCCATGGGTATCAGCCTGGGTGATGGAGCAGGCTTTATCGTCGTTGAATCATTTGATCGAGCTCAAGCTCGACGTGCGAACGTACATGCTGAATTGTACGGTTACGGTTTGAGCTGGGATGCCTATCACATCACACAACCTGAACCGGCTGGCGAAGGTATGAATCGGGCTATTGGTATGGCCCTGTCCCAAGCCGGAATCGAGTCCCATCAAATCGACTATATCAATGTGCACGGTACGGGCACTCGTGCGAACGATGCAGCTGAGACTGTTGGCCTGAAGCGTTTTTTCGACGCTGTCGATAGCTCCAATGACGACCAAACACATGACCAGGCTGGCAGCCGTGTGCCACCCATCAGCGCCACCAAGTCATTTACCGGCCACATGCTCGGTGCCTCCAGCGTATTAGGGGTCATTACCTCAATCGTGGGTATGCAAAATGATTGGCTGCCACCAACAGCGAATTTCACCGAGGTGCGGCCAGGGTGCGAACTGGATTGTGTCCCCAACTTTCCACGCTTATCGCCCATGAGATTTTTCATGGCCCAATCGGCCGCGTTTGCCGGCGCTAATGCCGTGATTGTGGGCGGACGCAGCGGTGAACCTCGTCGCGAAGTCGATACGCCAGAGGACGAGGATATCGTCGTATCCGGTATTGGTTTGGTTTCACCGATTGGCCTAAACATTCAAGATTTTGCCAATAGTCTCAGCGCATGCCGCTCTGGACTCAGTGACGCCGCGGAGTTGAATGGTGGTGAGTATCCTGAGCAGCTAGCGGGGCTGATCAAAGGTTTCAATCCTCGAAAACTGATGCCAACCCTTAACTTTCGACGCGTAGACAACGTGGCCATTTACGCGACCGTGGCCAGTTCCTTGGCATTGCAAGATGCCAAACTGTGGCCGATCGCGGGCGACGGGGGCCACATCGGGTTGGTCGTCGGTATTGCGCGTGGAGCGGCGACGAGCTATCAAAAGTATTTGGAAAGCGTTAAGGGCGGCGTCTGGGCTGAAGCGAGTGCAGTTTACTTCCCCAACTTGGTAATGAGTTCCGTTGGTGGGCAAGTTACCAGCTCGCTAGGCATTCGTGGTATCACCTCTTCATTGGTGGGTGCGGGTGCATCCGGATTGCAAGCCATCACGCATGCACTGGAACTCTTCCGACGCAATCGGCATCAAGATGCCGTAATCGTTGTGACTTCAGACGAGTTAGCGCCGCTGTACTTTCAGCTATTCGATCGTATGGGACTGCTCAATCGCCACAACGGTGAAAGCTGTCCACAAATGTCACTGGGCGAAGGGGCGGTAGCTTGGGTTTTAGAGCGCGCGTCGTCGGTAGCCGCGCGGCAGGCACGAGCATGGGGACGCATTCGATCCTATGGTTTGTGCTGTGATGCGCATCTGCCAAGGGGCATCGAGCCATCGGGCAGATGGTTGCGCCGCGCCATCGAAATCGCATTGGAGTCAGGCAAACTAAATTCCGATCAAGTCGCATTTCAATACAAACTGGCCAGCGGTCGCTGCGCCTTAGACAGCCGCGAAGACAGCGTACTGAACTCGATCTTCGGTAACATGCATTCTATTCGCACAGTCACACCCCTCACCGGTTATGCCGAAGCGGCGTCCGGCATGTTCAATGCTACCGCTGCTCTCTTGAATCTGCATGGAATGGGGCTGGCCGATGGCCAATCCGCCCCAGCGACTGCAACCGGCGCCTTGGTTGTCGCCTCAGGCGAAGAAGGCAGCCACGCAGCCATCTGCCTTGATCGAGTGTGATTGGTTGATTCCAGCCACTGGTAAAGTCCGGAACAGAGTGTTCGGCGCGTAGATGAGCCAATTGAGAGGAGCACACCTTGGACGATCGGATAGTTATTACAGGCATCGGCATATGCTCTGCCGTTGGTAACAACGTAGCCGAAGTGATGCACAGCCTGAGAAACGCGCGCAGTGGACTAAAACTCTATCAGTGTGCGGAAGCGCCAGAATTAAATGCGCGCTATGCAGGCACGATCGACCGAATTGATCCTGAAACGAAGTTCGCAGATGGTTGGATTTCGCGCTGGGATCGTGGCACTCTGTTGGCAGCTTATGCAGCCGATGAGGCATTGCGCTCGTCGGGCGCAGACCTGACGCAATGGGAGCCGCACCGTATTGGCTTGGCTACGGGCGCTAGTGGTAGTGGCCAGTTTCATCCATTAGCTACCAACCCGCTGCTGTCCGAAAAAATCGACAGCTATACGGCCAAGCTCCTCTTGTATCACAACGTGCCCAGCTTTCAAACAAATGAACTAGCTCGCTACTTCGGTATTCATGGCCCGCTAATG
>JADLDX010000748.1 GCA_020846515.1 Pirellulaceae bacterium | reverse complement strand
TTTGATATCGCGGTGGATGATGCCTTTGTTGTGCGCGTGCTGCACAGCCTGGCAGACTTTTGCAAAGAGCTTTAAACGTTCGGGAGTGTCTAAGCGATTCTTGTCGCAATACTCCGTAATGGGAATTCCACGCACAAGTTCCATGACAAAGTAAGGGCGGCCCGAATCTGTGGCGCCGGCGTCGAGGACATGCGCGATATTGGGGTGATCCATAAGTGCCAAAGCTTGTCGTTCCGCTTCGAAACGAGCGATGACCTGGCTGGTATCCATACCTGGTTTGATGATTTTTAAGGCCACTTTGCGACGGATCGGCTTCAATTGTTCTGCCATGAAGACAATCCCCATGCCCCCGGCCCCGATTTGTTCGAGCAGCTTGTAGTTGCCGATCTGGGTGCCGACGCTTACATTCGCCACGCGTTCTGGCAGCTCTAATGACTCGGTCATTGGGCTTTCATGCGGCGCGCGAGCGCGTCTCGGGTCAAGCCAGCTATCTTTTTCGAAGTGGGCCTCAAGTAGTTCGGCGACTTTTTGAAAGAGCCCCTCATCGCCACGGCAAGCGCCGGTGACAAATGCGTCGCGCTGCGCGCTATGGGTGATTTCGATCGCGTTCTGAAAGATCTCTTTGGCAAGCGGTTGAGCGGTCATGGCACTCTCCAAACGATTGTGAGTATCAAGGCACTATCAACAGTGCGATCGCTAGCGAAAAAAGGTCTCAACAAATCTGAAGATTATTTTAACAGTCGGCGTTTGGGCCAGATTAACGTGTGGCGTTAGCCGGATTTACCATCGCGCAGTATCAGCTTCAACTGCGCACGGGCGTAGGCCCAATCGCGATAGATGGTTGCGCGCGACAGGCTGAGAGCTTGCGCAACTTCGTCGAGCGTTAAACCAGCAAAAAAATGGAGTTTGACGATTTCGGCCGCTTGTGGATCGCTCGCAGCGAGTGTGTTCAGGGCAGCGTCGACGTCCAGGATGCGATCTTGATCGGCCGTGCGATGGCAGGCAATTTCCGGTAATGCGTCTGCTGGAGCGGATTGAAATTCACGTGAGCGACGTTGCCGGCGGGCTTGCTCGACCAGGATCCGACGCATGGCTTCGGCTGCCGCGCCGAAAAAATGTGCGCGAGAATTCCAGTGCGGGTTGCTGGGACCGATCAAGCGAAAGTAGGCTTCGTGAACGAGAGCCGTGGCCTGCAGGGTTTGCCCAGGCAGTTCTCTCGCCAACTTGCTAGTCGCGATTCTGCGCAGTTCGTCGTACAAGATCGGCAGCAGTTCTTCCGCGGCCAGGCGATCGCCAGAGCTGGCCTTTTCCAAAATCCGCGTGACTTCATATATCGCAGGGATAATCGGTGTTGTCGGTTGCCGTTCACTCAAAACGCATCTCCTTCACACAGCTTCTCCTGTCGTTCGGTATGGTTGAGTCTCAGCATGATTGGGAATTGAAAGCTGGATGTCGGTGGTCGTCTCACGTCGTGGTCAGATCATCAATTGTATATACCGCATTGCCAGAAGGTACGACGAAGAGACGCGAGTTGTCGTGGGTTTCTACGGTTTTCACGGTATCAGTTCAGCTCGCGTTCCCTTTGGGTGTCGAGCCCACGCATTGCCCTGGCTGTCGACGAACCCATTAGCCTTTGGTTGTCTTGACGTGTTGATTTGCTTCGAACGTGCTTCGAACGTGCTTCGAACCGGCTTCGAACCGACTTGGGGTGACGCGTGGCACGCTATATAACCTAGATTCAGGCACCCTCAGGACGCTGCCGAAAGAAAATTGCCGTTTTCGCGCAGAAAAGAATCGTAGAAAAGAATACAGAGGTGAGGGGCCCTGTCAGACTGTCAATTACTTTACGTATAAAGTAAATCAGCGGACTGGTCTGGGAATTAATGCGGTCCGGATACGACACCCCGAATACTCCTCACCCCTAACGAACTGCCCCACATGTTCTCTTTTCTCGCTAAACGGCACACCATCGCTCGCGCAGACTACAACCGCTGGTTGATTCCGCCGGCGGCGTTGTGTATTCACCTCTCGATTGGCCAGGCTTACGCGTGGAGCGTGTTCAATATTCCGCTGACGCGGTTGAACGGTATCACAGCCTCGGCGGACGGCGACTGGAGTCGCGAGCAGGTGATTTGGGTCTTTAGTCTGGCGATCGTGTGCTTGGGATTATCAGCCGCCCTGGCGGGTAAGTGGCTGGAAACGGCCGGGCCGCGCTGTGCGATGTTTCTCAGCGCGATCTGCTTTTCGACGGGCTTCTTCGTGTCAGCCCTCGGTGCACATTGGCATTGGATCAGCCTGATTTACATCGGCTACGGCGTGATCGGCGGTTGCGGTCTCGGATTAGGCTACATCTCGCCGGTCAGTACGCTCATTCGCTGGTTCCCCGATCGACCTGGTATGGCTACAGGTATGGCCATCATGGGATTCGGTGGTGGCGCCATGATTGGTGCGCCGCTGGCCGTTTGGCTCATGCAGCATTTTAGCCATTCACAGAGCAACGGAGTGGTCGCGACATTTGTGGTTATGGGGACACTCTACTTGTTTGTCATGATGTGCGGCGCGGCCTTGGTCCGCGTGCCACCACCGAACTGGCAACCGGTCGGCTTTGTTCCCAAACGCAACGTCACCCTGGTCACCTCTAGTAACGTGCACGTTGATCGTGTGCTGCGAACGCCTCAGTTCTATTTGTTGTGGATTATGCTGTGCCTGAATGTTACCGCAGGCATCGGCATCCTCGGCAAAGCTTCGGATATGCTGCAAGACATGTTCGGAGTCAGCGTGGCAGCCGGCTCGGCCTTCGTCGGCTTGCTCAGTCTCACCAACATGTTGGGGCGATTCGTTTGGTCCAGTGCCTCGGACTATATCGGTCGACGCACAACTTATACGATTTTTTTTGGAGTTGGCGCGCTGCTGTATGCTTTATTGCCAATGCTGGGACGCTCAGGGGCGCAGTCGATGTTCATCGTGACCTGCGCAGTGATCATGACGATGTACGGCGGCGGTTTCGCCACTATCCCAGCCTACCTCCGCGACCTCTTCGGCACTCTCCATGTCGGAGCGATCCACGGAAGGTTGCTCACGGCTTGGTCGATCGCTGGAGTCGCTGGGCCTGTACTATTAACACGTTGGGCCGAACATCAAAAACAAGCCGGCGTCGCACGCACAGAAACTTATAACGGCGTGCTAACCATGATGGCTGGTCTGTTAGTCGTCGGGCTCGTCGCCAACTGGTGCTTGCGCCCCGTTGCCGAGCAACATCACCAAGCTCCCAACGCGTAGCCACCCGCTGCCAAGCGGTGGATTTCAGCCAGGTAGCCACCCGCAGCCAAGCGGTGGATTTCAGCTAGGTAGCCATCCGCTGCCAAGCGGTGGATTTCGACTTCAGCCCAGTCCACCGTCTGGCGACGGGTGGCTACCCAGTTGGAACCAGGACGCCAGCGCGGGCAAATAGTTCGGCACGGCGCAAATGGCGTAACAAATCTCGGTAAACTCTCAGACGGCTTACTGGTATCGTTCTCAATTATTCAGCAATTACGGAAATCGATACGGAATGTACCAAATATGAAACTTCAAGGACGCGATCTGGCTTCTGGCTTGCGTGGTGACGACGTATCGCTGTTGCAGTTTGAGTTGAGGCAATTGGGCTTTCCTATACTGGATCCGGAAGTCACCCGGAAGTTCTTCGGCAATACGACTCTCGAAGCCGTCAAACTCTTTCAGAAGAATCATCAGTTGAGAGAGACCGGAGTGGTGGAAGAGACCACTGCGACAGCCATCAATCTTGAATTCGATGCGCTGCCGATCGTTCAGGGACAGGTGTGGCAAGACGACGATACACCACTGAGCGTCGGCAAAGTCCTAGCCTTCGACAAAGATCTTCGCAGCGAGCAACCACTCGGTCAGTCCGATATCGCATACCAGGGCCGATACGAGATTCGATACTTGCCTGAAAAGTTTATGCGACACGAGAAGCGATTGGCTGATTTGTTCCTACGCGTGCTCGATTCAAGCGGTAAGCTGCTGTTTGAATCCGATGTGATCTTCAATGTGCCACCCAAACAGACCGTCGATATCGTGCTGGCGCAGCCGCCGCGCCTATCCGAGTTTCAAGCGTACATGAATGACGTGGATCCGCTGCTGGAGCGTGTGACGCTGGCCGAGCTCAACGAAGCGGATGTGGATTTCATCGCCAACGAGACGGGCATTCCCGTCATGCATCTTGCCTTTCTGGTGGTCGCGCACCAGTACCAAGCCACGCATGCCATGGACGCTGATCTGTTTTATGGTTTATTCCGCGAGGATACGCCGACGTCACTGCCGACTTTGCTGATGCAATCGTCCACGACCCTCCGATCGGCGCTGGATGCTGCCATCGAACACAACATTATTCGGCCACGTCTGGAAGCCGAATTGGATCAAGCACTGGCGCTGTTGCTGAGGCAACGCCGCGAACATTTGCTGAAATCTGCCGGCGAGAATCCAGCCCCCGCGGCCTTATTGGACGCAGCCGGTTTGAGTGCCGACCAGCACGGGCAGTTCCTGGAAGCCTATTTGAATTTCGATGGAGAGGCAGAAGCGTTCTGGACATCGCTCGCGCAAACATCACTCTCCGGCCAGGTGCTTTCCATCCAAAACAGTCTTCAATTGGGGCTCTTGACCCAAAACAATATCCCGTTGTTCAAAACCTTAGGCAACCTGCGCATACGATCGATACGCGATTTGACGCGTATCAAGCCCGACGAACTTCAGCGGATCCTTCTGGGGTCCAAAGAGATTCTCGCTGCGATTCCAGCCGAAGATGATTCAGAAAACGAAGAGACCAAGGCACGCCGCTTTTCGAATGAATTGTTTGATGTATT
>JADLDX010000747.1 GCA_020846515.1 Pirellulaceae bacterium | reverse complement strand
GGTACCGACGTTGATTTGCTAGGAAACTCACCGTACGGCTTGCGCCGTTACGCTACAAATCAAAGAAAAGTGACTGCCGCTAACGCGTTAGCCCACGGTTTTCGGCCCATGTTATGATCGACGCCGCCTATGCACAGTGAGCCCTACGACAGAAGTCACGACAGTCACAACAGTCACGACACAAGTCACAGCTGTCTAACGGTTAATTAAACTGAATGACCCTTAGTTTTGCTCTGTCTGGCCGGTTAAGCCGAGCAAAACAGAATCGGTTCTCGTGTATACTATTAGGGGTAGGCACCCACAGCCACCCAAGTTGTTGCACCCACCGGTTCCTTCCCTCCCCGCCTGTTGAAAGCTCCATGCATTCATTGCTTTACAACCCGCCACAAGTTGGCAACATGTTCCGCGCGAGTTGGCTCGTTGGCTTGAGTCTGCTGATTGGCCTTCCATCGACGTGGGCTCAAGAGGGTCAGAGCGATCAAGAATCTGCGAAGATGGCCGAGGCGGCTCGGATGACAATTTCCAAATCTTGCTTGGATTGCCATACCGGCGACAAAGCCGAAGGCGGAGTGCGCGTGGATTTTCTGTCCAAAGACGGAGAACTTGGGCAGCATGTCGAACTGGTTGACAAGATCATCTTGGTTTTAAAAGAACAGCAGATGCCTCCGGCCGACGCCGACCAGCCGGAAGGGGCTGAGCGTGTACGCCTGATCGAGTGGATTGAGCAACGGCTCAAGCAGTTCGATTGCGGCTCAGCCAGTCGCCCTGGTCGTGTCACCATTCGGCGACTGAATCGCACCGAATACAACAATACGATTCGAGATCTTACAGGACTGGACTTAAAACTAGCCAATGATTTCCCGTCGGACGACGTCGGCAACGGGTTTGACAACATTGGCGAAGTCCTATCGCTGCCGCCGATTTTGCTCGAGAAATATCTGTCCGCCGCCAGGCAAATCGCGGATGAAGTTGTTAAGAATCCTGAGGCAATGCAACGCGTCTTCCCGCAGCAGCCGGCGGATCCTAAGAATCTCGAGGAAGTCGTTGAAGTCGCGCGGGCCAATGCACAAAAGTTTGCCAGCCGCGCTTTTCGACGTCCACTGGAAGCCGACGAGTCCGAGCGGATTTTCAATTTGATGCGCGCCGCTTGGGAGGCCAACGCGTCCAAAGAAGAGATCATGCAGACGCTGATCACGGCTATTTTGGCCTCGCCCCATTTCATCTATCGAGTAGAAGACGATGATCCGCAGGATTTCGTCGATGGCATACGACCACTAAACGATTTCGAACTGGCTACGCGCCTGTCCTACTTTTTATGGAGTAGCATGCCGGATGAGGAATTGTTTGAGCAAGCGCGCGCCGGCAAGCTGCACACGCCGGAGCAGCTAAACGCTCAAGTCGATCGCATGCTGGCAGATGCCAAGTCCAGTGCGCTGGTCGAGAATTTCGCTGGCCAGTGGCTGCAACTACGTGATCTGGAAGCGCTCTCACCCGATCCGGTCAAGTTCGCCTCATTTGATGCCAAGCTGCGACGATCGATGCGCCGCGAGACCGAGTTGCTGTTCACCAGCATATTGAAGGAAAATCGTAGCATCCTGGAACTGCTCAGCGCGGACTACACGTACGTTGATGCCCGACTGGCAAAACATTACGGGATCGAAGGCATCAGCGGCGACGAGTTTCGCAAAGTCGACTTACGAGGTAAGCGTCGCGGCGTGCTGATGCACGGGAGTATCCTGCTGATTACTTCCAATCCAACTCGCACGTCCCCCGTAAAACGCGGCAAATGGGTGCTGGACAACCTGTTGGCTGAACCGCCGCCTCCGCCGCCGCCTGCCGTGCCTGAACTGGGTGCAGAGGGCGAGACTCTGGGCACTTTACGTCAGCAGATGGAACAGCATCGCGCCAACCCAAACTGCGCAGTCTGCCACGTAAAGATGGATGCGGTCGGATTTGGGTTGGAAAATTTTGCTGCTATCGGAGCCTGGCGCGAAGCTGATGGTCGTGAAAAGATCGATCCCTCTGGTGCATTGCCAGGTGGTCGTACCTTTCAAGGCCCATTGGATTTGGTTCAAATTTTGGTCGAAGATAAGAAGACAGAGTTCAGTCGCTGCGTGACTACAAAAATGCTAACCTACGCCTTGGGGCGAGGACTTGGGGTCGCCGATCGCTGCACGGTCAGTTCCATCGTGAACGAGTTGTCGGCGAACGATTATCGGTTTGCTGCCTTGATCAAGTCCATTGTGACCAGCCCACCTTTTACCCACCAAGAATCAGGACGCTAAATATGTCGAGTCCATCGAGTTTATCGAGTCTGTCGAACACAAAATTGACCCGACGTTCTGTTCTTCGCGGCCTGGGTGTTTCGCTTGCATTACCTTGGCTGGAAGCGACCAGTTCGGTAGCTCAGGCCGCCACTGCGTCGGCAACCGGGGTTGCTTCGCCAGTGCGTATGGGCTTTATCTTCGTGCCCAACGGCGTCGTCATGCAGGACTGGGTACCCAAGACCGAAGGCTATGGCTTTGAACTGACGCCCACCTTGAAACCTTTGGCCCCGGTACATGATGACTTGCTGGTCATCACGGGGCTGACACACGACAAGGGTCGGGCCAACGGAGATGGACCAGGCGATCACGCGCGCAGTGCCTCCGTGTTCTTGACGGGCTCGCAAACACGTAAGACGGACGTCGAAAAAATTCGCTCCGGGATATCTGTTGATCAACTAGCGGCTCAGTATGTCGGTCAGAAGACACGCTTCTCTTCGATCGAGTTGGGCGTGGACCCAGGTCGCATGGCCGGCAACTGCGATTCAGGCTATAGCTGTGCGTATTCGTCCAACATCTCCTGGTCCTCGGAATCAACGCCGGTTGGAAAAGAAGTTAATCCGCGACTGGTCTTTGAACGCCTGTTTGCTGGCGGCAAGACCAGTGAGATTGACAAGAGTCAACAACAACGTGAGGCACTGCAAAAAAGTGTGCTCGACTTTATTGCTGATGATGCCAAACGATTGCAGAAAAAGTTGGGCCGCAATGACAATCGCAAGCTGGATGAGTATTTGACCGGTGTGCGTGAAGTCGAACGACGCATTGGCGCGCGGACGTCCAAGCCGCTGGATATCGATGTCGACTACGCCATCCCAGACGGTATCCCGGGCGACTACCAAGATCACATGCGCATGATGTGCGATCTGATGGTCCTCGCCTTCCAAACCGATTCAACGCGCATTGCGACGATGATGTTTGCCAACGCGGGCGATAACAAGAACTACCGCAAGATCGGCGTCCCTGATGGCCACCACGATCTCTCGCACCACGGTGACAACCCCGAGAAGCTCGAGAAGATCAGCAAGATCAATCTGTTCCATATTCAGCAGCTGAGCTACTTGCTGCAGAAAATGAAATCGATTCGTGAAGGCGAACGTACGTTGCTGGATAATTCGATGATTGTCTACGGCAGTGGACTGAGTGACGGTAATCGCCACAATCACGACAACTTGCCATTACTGCTGGCTGGTTCCGGCGGTGGCTCGATTGAGACCGGTCGTCATCTACGGTATGACCTGGAAACACCCGTCTGCAACCTGTTCATGTCGATGCTCGATCGCATGGGCGTCGATGCGCCGTACATTGGCGACAGCACAGGCAGACTGCCTGGCTTGGGGTAAAGCTAATAGCTTATAGCTTACGGTAGTGTGCAGGATGCTGGCTGCCCATTTGAATCTTCAGTGAACATCTTGGCGGAGTAATTCTGTGCGCACATTTTGGCTTTTTGTGGTCGCAGCCTGCTGTAACCTGGTTGTGCCGCAATTCACGCTGGCCCAGGTTCGCGATGCGTCGCTCGAACAACTGGTTACGCAGTTGACGGACGCCAATGTCGACGCGCGGCGCGATGCCGCTTACGAACTGGTACGTCGTGTCGATGATTCCAAGGAAGTGATCCAGGCCTTAGGCAAAGCGACCACTGATCAAGATGTGCAAGTCCGCATCCAGTCCCTTACGGCCTTGGCCCGAGTTGGTAAGAAGTCGGCGATCGTTATCCCTGAATTGATCAAATGCTTAAGCGACCGCGATGCACAAGTGCGTTTTCGCGCGGCCGGAGCGCTCGGTGCAGTCGGTTCACCGGCCATAGAACCATTGACTTCGCTTTGGGAACAAGCCTCAGGCGAGACCAAGATCGCGGCCGCGCAGGCCTTCGCGATTATCGGCCCAGAAGCTAGCGCTGCCCTGCCCTTGCTCACCAAAGCCCTGGAAGAGTCGCCAACCACCGCTGGCAGTGACGCATCGGATCGACGCGATGGTCGTTCGGGACGTCGACGGTTTAGTCAACCTCCGCAAAGTGGCTTGTCCCGCTATGCGGCCGAGGCTGTCGTTTCTCTATCGGATAATGAAGAAACCAGGCTGCTGAAGTTGGCGGAACATCCCGATGCCGAGGCGCGAAAAGTAGGCTTAGAGGCCTTGGCGGCTATAGACAATCCATCTGCAGCCACCCT
>JADLDX010000746.1 GCA_020846515.1 Pirellulaceae bacterium | reverse complement strand
GTTAGCAGCCTGCCATTGTAACTCAACTAACTCTCATGACTATTCAGACACCCTGGCACCCCTGGCACCCAACACTGTGAAGCATTTTTGCTCGTGAAACCCAGCATTTGTAGCGGCTGGGCGCAAGCCCTCCGGTTCCTATAACTACCGGGATATACCGGACGGCTTGCGCCGTTCCGCTTCTAAAATGCTTCACAGCGTTGCCTGGCACTGGAGGGCACGCCACGATCATGCCCTTTCCCGGGATCATCGAGCCTTCGCCGAACTCTGCAGCGGATTCGCAGCGACAGCTTCTATACGATAGAGCGTTTGGTCCGTTCGAATGATCAGGGAGTTTCCGTCGACGGCCGGGGTGGCCCGCATGGGCTGCGTGGCGAGCAAATTCACTTCCAAAACTTCGAACTTGCGACCTGGACGGAGAATCGTGCATGTCGCATCTTCATTGAAGAGGTAGATTCGATCCTTTGCAAAAATGGGGGTTACCGAGTATTGCCCCTCGAGCCGTTCCTTCCAGACGATCGCTCCTGTCTTCGCCTCCAAACAAGTGATAATTCCCGCGCGATTCACCACGTACAAGAGGTCATCGATCAGCAGCGGCGTAGTCCGCGCCGACATACCTTGGCGTTCTTTCCAGACGACGTGGGTTTCGCTGACATCGCCACTACCGTCATGTTTAATTGCCCACAGTTCTGGATGATCATGGTCGACGATGACAAACACGAGCCCATGTCCGGCCACTGGCCGAGGTGCGATCGACCAGCCCTTATGCCGCACACGCCACAGTTCGCGCCCCGAGACGTCATATGCGTAAACGCCTTGCCCTACCGAACTGATCAACTGAATTCCCTGGCCGCGCGGAGCAAGGCCGGGCATGCCGTAGGCTTTGCGCTGATTGACGGGAACCGTCGAATAGTCGAAAGAACGTTCCGTTTTCCAGATGGTTTCCCCTGACGCTCTGTCTAGTGCGATGATGTATTGAACGTCACGGCCATCCACTTGGACAACCAATTTTCCGTCAATTAAGGTCGGCGAACTGGCCGGTCCCGCATTCGCCTCGTGGTCACAATTTAAATCCCGCCGCGACCAGATGGTCTCACCGCTCTGCGTGTCCAGACAGGCTGTCCCGTAGGTGCCAAAGTGCACGAAAACGCGACCTGGTTCGACGACGGGAGTGGGTGTGGCGTAGGTATTCTCTACGCTGATTTTCTGCGGCTCTGCGACGTCGAAGACCTGCCTGTCGTGCAGTATGCGCCCACTGTTCTTATCCACGCAGACAGCGTACAGCTTGTGACCGTCGGCTGTTGCTGTTGTCAGCCAGATCTGATGGCCGTGAATCACTGGTGAAGACCAACCGCGATCATGGATCGCCGTCTTCCACGACACGTTCTCGCGGTCGGTCCATTGGACCGGCAAGTCCGCCCCGTTTGCATGGCCATTGCCGTGTGGCCCGAGCAACTGCCACCAGGGTTCTTCCGCCGTGCAGCGGTTTGCAATGCAGACATTCGCTGTCAAGACAAAGCACAAAATCAACGCGGTACGCATGAGCAGTTCCTTGTTTCTGCGAACGAGACAGTGAATGCTTCAACCATTACCGGTTATCTCTGCAATTTGTTTGGTTGCGATCCCAATGGGACGGTCCATTGGAATCCCAACGCAGGTCAACAACGTGGTCAGCAAGTCGCCTTGATTGCCTTTCACATCCGGTAGGAAACGCCCGGTCTTGATCGAACCACCACCCTTGCCTGCAATGATGAAGGGCAGGTTTTCTCGAGTATGCCGATCGCCGTCTTCCAGGCCAGAGCCCCACATCATGATGCAGTTGTCCAGCAGCGTTCCGTCGCCTTCGCGCAAGGCGTGCATCTTCTTTACCATGTAGGCAAACTGATCGATGTTGAACGCCGTAATGGCCGCTACTTTGCGAACCTTCTCAGCATCATTGTTGTGGTGGGTCGTGGAATGGTGTTGGTCTTTAAATCCCAGTTCCGGATAGGAAACACCGTTGGGGGTCGAACCCATGTAGGTACAGACCCTAGTCGTGTCAGACTGGAACGCCAACACGTTTAGATCGCACATCACCTGCATGTACTCACTGCGCCGGTCTCCCTCTGGAATCTTGACCTCCAAGGGCGGAGAATCGGCGTCGTTACGGCGACTGGATCGGACGCCCGCCTTTTCCATGGCAGCCTCTTTTTGGCGCAGTTCGATGGCGGCGATTCTTCTTTCAACCGAGCGGACACCGTCCAAATACTCATCCAGCTTTCGCTGATCGGTTGGCGACAAGGTGCGCCGTAGATCTCGTGCGCCACCCAGGACTAGATCCAGCATTTTACGGTCTAACGAGCTTATATCTGAAGACACAGCTCCACTGCGTTGTTCCGGCTTATGGAACAACCGCTCGAGCACATTGCGTGGATTGATTTCGGCAGGGACCGCTTGAGTTGGTGAGCGGAAGCTGCAGTGCGAATAATACGCCTCGTTCAGTCCGGCTTGGTTTTCCTTCCAAGTCTGAGGCATGGTGGCCAGTTCCAGTGAGGGCAATGAGGTGAACGCTCCCAATGCATTGGCCGCGATCTGATCGGCCGAGATCGAGATGCTGATCACGTCCCGCTTATCCGGATCTGGCAGTGCAGCGGTGAGCCAAGTCGATAGTTCAAGTGCGTGCGGCGCGCCTTTGAACGGCCCGTTGGGAACTCCAGCGATACCCTTCATCATCAGGCATTGATCAAGCACTGGCCGCAGGGACTCGAGCGCTGGTGGCGGGGATTTTTGGAAACTCTCAGCATCAGTGGGCCAAAACTG
>JADLDX010000745.1 GCA_020846515.1 Pirellulaceae bacterium | reverse complement strand
TCTCTTTCGAGCCAGCAAATTCAACCAAACCCAACTTGGGTTTTTCCCAGCGCAGACCGTCGCGGCTTTCAGCGTAACAAACGTACTCGGGGTGCGCATTCTTTTTCGATTTCAAATCCGAATGACCGCCCCGATAATACATTCGGAACAAATCTCCATCCTTAAAGAGCGTATAGTAAGCGGAGGTATTCCCTTCCCAAGGTGCGTCACACACGATGGCGACATCCTTTGCCTGGGGCGTATGCATGACTTGCTTGACGCGCGCCATGCTCTCAATCAGGTAGTCGTCGACAAACAATTCGCGTCGATCACCAATGTCAGTCGCACCCGTGGTGGTCGCATTCGCACCGGGGTCTGCGGCGTCACTGGCACCGCCCGTGAAAGCCGACAACCCGATCATTCCAGCGATCACCATGATCCACTGCGAAGCTACGATTCTCGCTCGATACATCATTGAGGGTCCTTAGTATGTGGCCCGCGTACATGAAATTCACACTGCATTTGACCTGAGCGCAGCATATCGATTCCAGCTCGCTCTGGCAAATTTCGCATCTTATGAATTTATTCCGCGGCGAATCAGAATTTGTTTGCAACTGCGGCAAAAAGATATAGGATGTGGGAGCGATGACGAAATCCCTATCTGATGCTGGGATAGTTCGGATCACCGCCTATCGATCTCAACGAATGGCTTGGTTTGCTTTTTTGAGGAGTTGATCAGGTGAATGTGGAGCAAGCAGGAGAACAAGGTTCGAAATCCTCTCCGCGCAGATCCAATCTGCTTCTGCGGCTACTTGTTTATGTGGCCATCGCGCTGGTGGTCGCCTCCATATATTACGTACCCCGCCAGCTTCGACAACACAATGCGATACTGGGATTGAGCAAGGTAAACGCTCAGACTCGAACTCAGCCGATCGTGGTACCTTTTGTGTCTGAGATTTTTGGTCCCGACTACGGGCAAGAAATCATCGAGGTTTATTTCGTCGATCCCAGTCATACCGACCAGGACCTTGCCATGGTCGAAGGGCTCGGCAGCAGCCTTCAGAAGCTCGAGTTAACTGGTTCCAAGGTGACGTCGGCGGGTGTGCAGAAGCTGGCTGGACTTAAGAACCTCTACACGCTCCATTTGTCGAATACCCAAGTGGATGATTCGGGCTTAAAGGCCCTTTCCCAACTGAGCAATTTGGGAATCTTGTCGCTCGCCAATACCAAAGTGACCGATGCAGGTGTGGCTGAGCTAGCTGCCATTCCTCGACTGGAAATGCTCACGTTGGACGGCACTGCCATAACTGACGAAGCCCTCAAGACGATTTCCAAGATGACCAATTTGGTCGAGCTGACATTGACCTACACCAAGGTAACCGATGTTGGAGCTGAGTATTTAAAATCGCTCACGAAACTGGAACGACTCAAAATCCACGAAACCCAAGTCAGCCTCGACAAGATGAAAGAACTCAGTAACGCTCTGCCCAAGTGCGCCGTCTTGGTACCGTCCGCTTTAGAGTAGTTATTGGTTCGCAGTATCCACATGCGTTTTACAGGTCTAAATTTTGTACTCGTCGGGCTCAAAAATGGAGATTTCTAATGTGCTTAAGATCTAGAAAAGTATCGGGGTTTACGCTTGTTGAATTATTGGTGGTCATTGCCATCATCGGCATTCTAGTTGGTCTGCTGTTGCCCGCAGTCCAGTCCGCGCGCGAAGCCGCGCGACGCATGCAGTGCAGCAACAATATCAAGCAACTTGGATTGGCAATTCATAATTACGCTGACACGTTCAAGATATTCCCCGCCAATGCCAACGAGCGGGATTCGGTGAATGTGGCACAGAATCGCTTCACCAACGGATTTAGTTTTCTTTCAAAGCTGCTGCCATTTTTCGAGCAGAGAAATTTGCATTCTCAATTGAATTTTTCATTGAAGTTGACCGATGGCTATCCGAACGCAAACGATCGAACCAGAAATTACGGTGTCATACAAACCATTGTCCCTGTGTTTTTGTGCCCCAGCGATCCAACACAAGGCGTCCGATCTGACTTGGCTGCTTGGTGGGCTTGGCCTGCAGAGGCGAGCGGCACATTTCAACCGGTCAGTCGCGGTGGCCCAGCGGCAGTGACCTGCTACAAGGGATATCAAGGCCAGGGATTTGATACCAACCCACCCAACGGCCCCTTCGAACGAAGTTCTGTTGGCGGTCCGGTCAGCTTCAGGAGCTTCATGGATGGCACGACTAATGTGCTGACTATTGGCGAGAGGTCCCCTAGCTATTCACCGTGGGCATCTTGGGCAGCCTGCAATGGCGTGTGGGTCATGACCGACTATCCCATCAATGCTATTCGCAAGACCAAGCCGACTCCGGATCCCACGGAAGTGGGTGGCATTAAGTACGGTGCTATCAGCATGCATGTCGGTGGAGTACAAGTTGGCATGGGGGATGGCAGCGTTCACTTCTTGAGCGAATCGATCGACTTCTTGACCTATCAACAACTTGGAAATCTAGCCGATGGCTTGCCAGTTGGTGGCTTCAGCCCTCCATAACCGACAATTTGATCTTAAACCAATAGACGATGCGGTTTGTGTGCTGCGAAATGTGTTTCGATTGGTCTCGCGACAGAGGAGGACGGTCTCGATGGTGGGTTATGTGTCAACGGTGAGTGAGACGGTGGCGTTCAGGTTCGTCAGTCGGCTGATGATACTCTGTTCTTTGGTCTGCTTCTATTCAGGCTGTGGTCCAAGCAATCCTGAGACCTTTCCTGTCAAAGGGAAAGTGACGTACAACGGACAAGCGGTCAAGAACGGCATCATTATGTTCACGCCCGAAGGTGAAGGAAACGCCGCCAATGGGAGTTTGGAAGCCGACGGCACTTACCAAATGACCACCTTCGTCGCCAACGATGGAGCTCGTTCTGGCAAGTACAAAGTGTCAATCCAAGTCTTTCCCGGTGCTGACGAAGGCGGCGGATTGCCTGGACAAGAGTTCGCTGGAAAGAAGCCTCCGATTCCGCCGAAGTATGGACAGGCAACCACCAGCGGATTAACGGCCGAGGTAAAGGACGTTGAAAACACCATCGACTTCACGCTCAAGTAAGCCACCAGCCAAACAAGTCAGTCCAGCCATTCCCAAGACCATTGCGGCCACCGTCAAGTCCTATGGACTGGCGGTGGCCATTTTGCTTGCGCTACCGCTGATCTACTTCGCCTTTTTGTTCTCACCGAAACCTGCTGTCCAGCCAACCGCATCTCCAGACACGGTGTCGGCCAATTCAGCTCAAGGCAGCTGCGTGGATTGCCATGCAGAAATCTCGGCGCGTTATGCGCAGAGCGGCATGTCGCAAACCTGGCAGGTTGTAGCCAGCGGCTGCGTGGGTGATTTCAACGCCGACACGCGCGTGGTCGATGAACGCTCGAATTACGAATACCAACTTCATCGAGTAGGTAACGCTGTTTCACAAATCGAGCGGCGTAGCGATGGTTCCGGACATACCCTGGAACGCCAGGCGGCCTTTACTGTCGGTTCGGGAAAGCATGCGCAGGCGATGGTGGCCAATGAAAATGGTTACCTCACTCAGATGCCCATCGCCTGGTACGAGAGTCGCCAGGCTTGGGGGCTCAATCCAGGCTTCGAACTAAGAAACCAACGCTTTGATCGCCCCATCGTACCGGGCTGTGTGGCTTGCCATAGCAGCGGGGCGCAGTACGACTTCCCCACCAAAAATCGCTACCACGATCGAACGATCTCGGGCATCGACTGTCACCGGTGCCATGGCGATGCCGCGGCGCACGTCAGCTACTGGAAAAAAAACAAAACCGCTTCGGGAGACTTGGCTGGCGATGTGATCAATCCCGCCCGCTTCACGCCGTCGCAAGCCAACGACCTGTGCCTCCAATGTCACCTGCAGGGAGACGTGGTTCTATTTCTGAACGAGGCTGACCCGCTCAAGTTCCAGCCCGGCCAACGACTGCGAGATCAGCGGCACGATTTTCTTATTGCTACCGAAGACAACTCGCGATTGGGAGTCGCTTCGCACGGAGCACGCATGCTGCAAAGCAAG
>JADLDX010000744.1 GCA_020846515.1 Pirellulaceae bacterium | reverse complement strand
TCCGTTTGTCATTCCAGCCTGCGCGCCGGAAAAGCTAGATCACGAAGTGGAACTGGGTGTCGTCATTGGCCAGCAATTGCGCGATGCGACGATCGATCAGGCTCAGGCGGGCATCGTCGGTTACACAGTCATCAACGATATCTCCAATCGCGGATTCCGCCCGAACCCTCTTCGACAAACTCGACCACGAGATGCATTCTTCGACTGGCAACATGGCAAATGGCACGACGGTTCCTGCCCCTGCGGTCCCTGCATGATCACCGCCGACGAAATCCCCGACCCTCATCAATTGCGACTGACACTGGCGATCGATGGTGATCTCCGACAAGATGGCTCCACATCGCAAATGATCTTTAGCGTCTACGAGCTGATCGCCTTCATCAGTTCCTTCATGACACTATCGCCCGGTGATATCATTTCGACAGGCACACCAGCCGGCGTCGGTAACGCGACCGGTAAATTCCTGGCACCTGGCATGACGATGGTGGCCAGCATACCCGAGATCGGCGATGTCGTAACTCCAGTGGTATCCGGACCCAATGCCAAATGATCGGCGTCGGTCTTCAGTCGGGCTGAACCGGACGCTAGCGCGCTTGCGGCTGATCAGCCGCAGGGCGCTAGCCCACGGTTTTCGGCCCACGTTACGATCGACGCCCAAACGATCGATGGGCATAACCACTGTTAGATGTTCGTTTATGAACTTAACTGCGCGTTCGTTTCTCGCGGACGCGTCGGCTGTACTGCTCGAGAAATTTCTGTTCGTTGGCTGTCAGGCTGCTTTGACCTTCACGATGGATTTTCTCGAGCAATCGATCGGCTTCAGCTTCGTCTCGCGATGGCACTTCTTCTTCCGCCTTGTGCACGCGTAACTTAGGCTTACGTTTGAACGCTCCACGCAGACTGGACCATCCGCCGGCAAGCACTTCTAAGTTAATGCCACCATAAAAATAACCGGTGGCGCATAAGATACCCAGCAAGTGGACATCGTAGGCCACATGGCGCTGCGTGCCCAATAAATTGACCGCTACCGTGATAATGCCCAGTACCCAGGCTTTAACCGGCAACACGCCCCACATCATCAGCGTTGCTTGCGGGAAGTTGTAAACAAACAACATGACCACACCGACCACCGCGCCCGAAGCGCCTAGTACCGATCCACCGCCCAGAGCTGGCGCGATGACACGCACAAGACAAAATCCCCCCCCGCACAAGGCGATGATCACCAGGGAAATCCGCAGGAATTCCCAGCGTCCGTACCGGGATTCGACCGATTGGCCCAGGAAATAGAGCGTCAACATGTTGAACAGCAAATGGAACAGGTCGGCATGTACGAAGCCGTAGGTCAAAAACCGATACCAGTTCCAGGGCTGGAGTAGATCGCTACTGCGCAATACCAGCAATTCTGTTAGGGCATTATTGGGGTTGGTGAAGATGAAGTTCAGCAACAGCAGAGCCACATTGACAATGATCAGATTGGTGACCATCGAATAACGATCCCACGGCTGAAACGCCGGTGGCTCGTCGCGATAGTAGTTGCGATCGTATATTCCCATATTGCTCGCGTATGGCTCACGTCGATGATTGGCCTCCGTTCACTGGAACGCGCCATAACCCTAAAGGATACCGCCAAGTGCCAGATGGCACCAAGGGGGACTGCGGTATCCAGCGAATCAAGCTCTTACTTAACGGTTCCACCGCTAACAAATTCTTCACGCGTCAGCTCACCGTCCTGGTCTACATCGAACCGTTTGAAACGCGCGGGAGCAACGTCGGGATCGGGTTGACCGTTCATAAACTCTTCCTTGGTCAATCGTCCGTTGCCGTCACGATCTTTCTTGTTGAACATTGCCTGCCGATCCTGCTTGGGTTTTCCGCCCTGGCCCGGCCCGGCTGCTCCGTTGGCATTTTTAGTGGCCCCACTGATTTGTGGCTTGGCCTCAGGTGTTTTGCTCAGAATGCTGCGTAACTTGGCCACAACTTCTGGTTGGGCGGCTGCTTGATTCTGATTTTCCAGCGGATCGACCTCGTAGTCATACAACTCCAGTTGCGCGGTCTCAGCGGGTGCGCCAATTTTCTTCCATTCCACCAACCGGTAGCGATCGGTGCGCACGGCTCGACCGATGATCGGCCCGACGTCCGCCGGATTGCGTGGATAGGCATGCAAGATGTACTCCTTGGTCGGTAGGGCTGGATCGCCCAACGTAGAAACAAAACTACGACCATCCAATGGCTGCGGCATCTTCAAACCTGCCAGCTCACAAAGCGTGGGATAGATATCGACACTCTCAACCAACGATGCGGAATGGACGCCTGTGGTCGAGCCTTTGGCGACCGCCGCCGTGAGCTTCTGGGGAGCCACGACAATCACGGGAATGCGAGTGGCTTGTTCATAGTTGGTGTGCTTGCACCACATACCATGATCGCCCAAGTGCCAACCATGGTCGCCCCACAGGACGATGATCGTGTTCTTGTCCAATCCCAAACGATCCAGTTCTCCCACCACGCGTCCGACTTGCGCATCCATATAGCTCATGGCGGCGTAGTAGCCGTGGATCAGGTGGCGTTGCAGATCGTCGTTTAATTCGCCTTTATCAGGTATGTCGCGATATTGGCGCAGTTCGCCTCCGAACTGGGGCGCGTAGCTGGGGGCACCCACTGGCGGTTGACGAACTTCTGCCAGCGGCATCAGCTTGCGATCGTACATGTCCCAGTATTTTTTGGGAGCCACGAACGGCAAGTGAGGCTTGACGAAACCAACTGCCATAAAGAAGGGTTGATCTGGCCGCTTGGCCGCAGCCTGCAATCGCACAATGGCTTCATCAGCCAGAGCACCATCAGGATAGGTATTGTCAGGTACATCAGCCGCTTCCAGCGGAGCACCCTTGGGCAGATCTTTGGCCGATTTATTCGCAAACAGCGCCTCTTCGCGCGTCAGTCCTGTTGGCGCTTTGCTCTCAGGCAATGCATAAGCGACTACATTCGCCTTCCAGTGCGGAACACTCCACGACGCTTCATCTTCATGATTGCCATGGCCAACGTGAAAGATCTTGCCCATCGCTTCGGTGCGATAGCCATTTTGTTTGAAATGCTGGGGCAACGTGATGGCATCCGGCTTGGCCATGCGGAAGTTGGTGCCCAGATCATAAATGCCTAACGTTTGCGAACGCAGGCCAGTTAGCAACGCGTTTCGACTGGGCGAACAGACCGCTTGATTGCAGTAGGCCCGGTCGAAGACGACACCCCGAGCCGCCAGGCGATCGATGCTGGGCGACTTAGCCAGCTTATCACCGTAACACCCCAAGGCTGGTTTGAGGTCGTCCACACAAATCATCAAAACATTGGGCTTGTCGGCTGCTTGCGCAACTCCACCCAGGCACGCCAGCAATACAGGTATGATTCGATTCATCATGTCCAACTTCTTGGGGCAAGAGGAAGGTTGGGGATGTGTTCAACCATCCCCAACCCGCAAGATTGTCTGGCCAGGTGATTACTGGTACACGTCGTGGGTCGCGTTACCACCACTACGTAGATAGGCCAGCAAATCGTAGACTTCGTTAGGAGTTAGCGTGTCAAGCAATCCACCGGGCATCATCGAGTTCTTCGATGGTCGTTGCTCGGCGATGTCATCCCGCTGGATATTGGTGAAGTCACCTGGAGCCAGCATGTTGGTCACGACGTTAATCGTGTTTCCATTCATGTTGGCGACTCGACCTTCGACAACTTTACCCGATTCGGTCAGGAACTGGGTGGCCGCATATTGATCGCTGATCTCTTTGTTGGGGTCGACGATCGAGACGATCATGTCATGCTGGCTGAATCGGCCGCTGGAGGCTGTCAGGTCGGGACCTTGG
>JADLDX010000743.1 GCA_020846515.1 Pirellulaceae bacterium | reverse complement strand
TTGGCCAATAACAACAGGCGATCAACAAGACTGAAATACTGGAGAGATAAATCGAACCGGTCAGCAGAATAAACGACCAAACATCGCCCTCGAGCTGATAGAGCAGCCCAAAGACAAACAGGTAGACACCGATCAAGGCCACGATCCAACGATTCCAAAGAATCGCCCGACGATCGGGCCAGGGACCGCGCCGAAAGGGCGCGAGGATATCGTTGTAGATAACGCTACCCCAACCCAGCATATAGCTCGAATCAGTCGACATGTCGGCCGCCAGCATCGCCGCGACTAAAAAACCCATGACGCCGATGGGCAAAAACGTGCTCAAGAAAATTGGCATGGCGTGCAGCGAGGCATCATTCAGCCGAATCGTGGACGCACTGTCCAAAGCCGACACTTCATCGGCGCTCAGATTAGCCAGCGGCTTGCCAACCGGCGAAGCGTCAATCTTCGCTTGAACAGCCAGCGGAATGCGAGAGCGCTCGGCATCGGTCAGTTGATTCAGTGGATGCCAACCGACCAGCGCCAGGGCAGCGATGCCCCATAAACCAGGAATGATCCAGCGACACACAAAGAAGAAACTGGTGCGTGTATAGATCTTCCGTCCAGTATCCGCGTCTTTGGCAGCCAGCAATCGTGAAATGGTGGCTTGCCAGGTGAGCGTCGCTGCGGTCGTACCCAGTACCTGAAACAGCACATACGTCCAACCGAGATTGGGATTCACCAAAGCATTAAATCCTCCCGCACCATGATGCTCTTCAATCGTACTAAATAATCGTTCAATACCAATCTGGTACAGGATCATGATGGTCACCGCCAGCAAACCGATGCTCATGACGATGAACTGAAGAAAGTCGGTCACCAGCACGGACAGCATGCCGCCCAAGACGGTATAGGTGATGACCAGCGCGAGCAACACGCCCATCATCAGCGCGAGATAGCGGATATCGAATCCGCATACCAGGCACAAGAACTCGCCGCCAATTTTCAGGAACACACCCATATTCAGCAGGCCGCCCATGACGATCACGACACCAGCCAGCCAGCGGACGAAGCTGCCATAACGTTGTTCAAACAGCTCAGGCAGTGTCATCACCCCCGATTCGCGCAGTGGTTTTACACAGAAACCGGTGGCCCCCACCACAAACATCGCGATGGCTTGACAAACGCCCGGCATGGCACCGGCCAACCCATGGTTGTAACCGGCTTGCGCCGTATACATGCAGGTGATAATCCCAAACTCCGTAGCGGCCAAAGACGCAATGCCTAAGTAGAGATTCATCTCGCGCCCGGCGACCAGAAAATCTTCGACGCGGCTGACATATTTGCGAACATAAATCCCAGCCCACATCGTCAGCAGCAGATACAGACCAACGATCGGTCCATCGACCCAAAACGAAAAATGAGATGTGTTCATCGATCACTTTCTGCATGGTCAAGCATAGACTTACCCTAGTTCCTGCCCGTGGGTCTTACCCAAGGTCCTGATACCGGTAGTCCTGATCCCGTTCTGATCCCCGTCCTGACTCCGATTTTTCGGCCCGCATAAAATACCAGCTTCGCGAGCCATCGCGACTGGCTGGCCAGGTTGAAGGCAACCACAATATAACAAGCAGGCTGCGCCGCGCTGCATTGCGATTCAATTCGAGTCGCTACCCCCTCCCGAAACCATCCACTTCCTTCAAGAGTTCCAGCATGATTCACGGGCCGATAGCTAACGCTTGCCTACTTCAATCATCGATCATTTTGTGGATATCGCTGGCCCTTATCCCTGTGTGTCAAGCCGAAGAGCTCACCTATTATTTGCCGGGCGGAGCAAGTTACTCCGAGAAGATAACCGCTCCGGCAGACGCGCTGGGATTCGAGATTGGGACGCGACACATTCAGCATCATGAATTGGTAGCCTATGCGCGCAAGATCGACGAGCAGTCGGACAGAGTGCAATTGGTCCAGTACGCTCAATCCCATGGTCGTCGCCCGTTGGTCATGATGTTGATCTCCTCCGAGAAGAATCTGCGGCAACTTGAAAAAATCAGGCAGCAACATCTGCAACTTGCCCAACCGGATCGCAGTCAGGCTGTCGATGTCCAACCTCTGCCAGCCGTGATTTGGATGGGCTATGGAGTTCATGGCAACGAGCCGAGCGCGTCCAACGCAGCTCCGCTGGTCATGTACCACCTGGCTGCCGCCCAAGGCAAAGAGATCGATCAGTTACTAGACCAAACCGTAGTGCTGTTGGATCCGTGTCTCAACCCCGATGGCTTTGATCGATTCGCCCAGTGGGCCAATGCGCATCGTGGCTATGTTCCCAACAGTGATCCGCAACACCGCGAACATCGCGAAGGCTCGCCAACAGGCAGAACCAACTATTACTGGTTCGATCTCAATCGCGACTGGTTACCGTTGCAACATCCGGAGAGCCTCGGTCGGCTGGCTCTTTATCATCAATGGCTGCCCAACGTGGTGCTCGACTTTCATGAAATGGGCACCGACGCCAGCTACTTTTTTCAGCCCGGTGTGCCGACTCGCATGCACCCCTTAACGCCGACGAAGAATCTGGAACTCACGCGTGAGTTTGCCAAAGAGCACACTCGGCAACTCGACCAACTTGGGGCGCTCTACTTCACCGAAGAACGCTTCGACGATTTTTATATGGGTAAAGGTTCTACCTACCCGGACTTGCATGGAGCCGTCGGAATTCTCTTTGAGCAAGCCTCCGCTCGTGGCATCAAGCAAGAGTCCACCAATGGCCTGCTGACCTTTGCGTATGCGATTCGAAATCAAGTCACGACGTCCATGACCAGCCTGAAGGCCACCGCGATTCATCGTGAAGCCCTGCACGTGCACAAGAGGGACTTCTATCGCGATGCCGTAGCCCTGGCGCGAAACTCGAAGACCGCTGGTTACCTATTCTCGGCCGGGAAAGACTCGGCGCGAGCCGACGCCTTTATCGATTTGCTGCGCCGGCATGGAATCCGAACGCATGCGCTAACTGCGGATATCGATTGCCAGGGCCGCCGGTACTCGAAATCGAACTCGTACTTTGTCCCCACCGAACAGGCCGAGTACCGTTTCTTGGAGGCGATGGTGGAAGCCCGCACCGAATTTGCCGACAAGGTTTTTTATGATGTGACTGCGTGGACCTTTCCGATGGCCTATGCCCTGCAGTGGGATAAGGTATCGAGCGATGCAGCAGCCAGCTTTTCGGCAGCATCGATCGGCCCAGTCATCGAAGAGCCCATTGCGCAGGGCGAGGTGCCTGCCTGGCAAGCCGACGATTATGCCTACCTGGTCGATTGGACCAGTCATTACGCGCCGCGTACGCTGGCCCGATTGCTGGAGAACGATATACGCGTCAAGGTGGCCATGCGTCCGTTCACTTCTTCAAGCGACCAAGGCGAAACTAAATTCGAACCGGGCACACTCTTAATCCCTTTGGGAATTCAAACGGTACCCAAAGAGCGCGTGCGTGAATTATTGAGTGCGGCAGCTAAAGAGAACGCTGCGCTGGTCACGTCGGCATCTACCGGACTAACCCCCGCCGGAGTCGACCTGGGCAGTAGCTCGTTCATCACAGTGCCCAAGCCCAAAGTACTGTTGCTGGTGGGCAGCGGTGTAGAAGACAGCGAAGCGGGAGAGATCTGGTATCAACTGGACCATCATCTGCGTATGCCTGTTACGCTGCTGGAGTCGACGCAGTTGGGAGCTGCGAAGCTGGACGATGTCACCACGATTGTTATGGTCAGTGGGACCTACAACCAGGTCAGCGAGGCCGGGGTTGAGCGTTTGCAAAGTTGGTTGAAACGTGGTGGAACGCTGATCGCCATTGGCACGGCCAGCAAGTGGCTGATCGCCAAGCAGATAACGTCCATGAAGGTACGCACGTCAACTGCTGATCCTGATACCAATAGAAAGCCGGAGCGAGCCAACTACGCCGACGCTGAAGATCAAGCTGCCTTGGAAAAGATTGAAGGCACGATCTTCGAAGTTCAGGTCGATCGCACGCATCCAGTCGGCTTTGGGTTTCAATCGGTAAAGCTGCCGATTTTTCGCGATCAAGCGCTGTACCTGGAACCCTCGGCCAACATCTATTCGACGCCGGCCATTTACAGTCCCCAACCATTGCTCAGCGGCTATGCTTCAGAAAACAATCAAAAGCTGGCCGCTGGCAGCGCAGCGGCGCTGGTTAAAGCCGAGGGTGCTGGTCGCGTCATAGCCATGACCAACAATCCAAACTTCCGCTGCTTTTGGTTGGGTTCGCAGCGTCTGCTGACCAATAGTCTCTTCTTCGGGCCCATCGTGCGCGAACCGTAGACTCGCCCGCAAGCCGGAACCAGCGTCAGCCCTGTTCCGGCTTCGACTTCTCCAATCCCTCTCGAGGATGACCGCATTTCCCAATGGCCGGATTTCTGTATTTCTGGGTTACCGGATTGCCGGAATTATCGGATCGATCGGGTTAGATTGCTGTCGGCAATGGCGAAAAATTTGCAGGCGGGCTATGCGTAAAGCTAGTCCACAAACGCGTTGACTATACTGTCGACTCAGAATTTAGTTGCGCGAAATTCGCTCGGTACA
>JADLDX010000742.1 GCA_020846515.1 Pirellulaceae bacterium | reverse complement strand
TGCTTTGAAGTCCGGGGAAACACAGACGGTTATCATCGAACCTGCGGTTGAATCGGCTAGAGCGCAAAACGAACTGCCAGCTAAATTGACGTACCCATCGAATAAGCAGGTTCAGATATCGGGCGCAGTTGACCCAGCCAAACTTAACCTTCAGGGGCTTGATAAGTTCATCGCAGATGGCAAGAAGGTGAATCATGCAAAAGAACCTGGCGATGCGATGCCGGAGAAGGACGCAAATGCTCTTGAAGAACAGCCAACCTCTAGTGCAACGAAGACTGGCTTTGAAACGCCCGATGCATTAATGCAGTTCACCAGGAATTGCCTGGAGCATGGCGATGTTTCTCGATGGTTCGACTGCTGGACGGATGAAGCGGCGACAGAACTCGCAGCGTTATGGCTTATCAATACAACCACGGCGTTGCAGGCGATTGAGACCAATCCCAAGGAGTTCCCGCCGGAAGCTGTGGAAGAAGCAAAGACAATCAAGAGCATTTTGAATGAAGGAATCGACAGCTCGGAGGCGACGGTGAAGTTGATAGAACTCATGCAGTCAACCAAAGGAGTCGTAGAAAATGCCGGTAGCAGTTTTGAAGAAATCTCCAACGCGATCTCAAACAACCCATTGGTACATATGCGTGCCATGGCGACCGCTAAAAGCCTTAAGAATCCGCGACGCTTTGTTGCGCGTTTCACTGAGTTCGACAAGGGTATGGCTCATCAACTAAAGAGCTATGACTTTGAAAACGCCATCGAGAAAAACGGCGATATCGCAACTGCGATCTTCAAAACTGATGGCAACAAAATCCGCTTTTCCAAGACTGTAAACGGATGGCTTATAAGCGATTTGAATGAGACCCTACCGTTTGTAAAGACTGCGTTCAAGTGCCGGTTCCCGGTATCGAGAATCCTGAAACCCTCGCCGGCCTCCGTGGCTGATTCGCCTAAGCGAACGAACGCAAAGTCTCAGGATAACGAGCTCAACACGTCATCCAAGTCATCGCCCGAGTTTCCTCCGGTAAAGATTGTAGTACCTGATGAAGAAGGTAAACCACTGGGAGGTGTGAAGGTCAGTCTGCGCCAATTGGCCAAAGATCAAGGCGGTCAAGTTCTGGAGATCAATGAGACCTCGAATGCAAGCGGCTTGGCAGTCAATCGCAATCTACCGTACGGCCACTATGAACTATCAGCAAAAACTTCCGACGGCTGGTATCTGCCTGGTTATGGCAGTCGGCTCAATGTTGAATTTGAAAAAGGTCTGTCGCTGAAACTTGTGGTTCCAGCTCCAGCTCCGTTTGGCAGGTTGACGATCCGCGATGATGCGAACTTGCGACTGGCCGCAAGTGCGGGCTTAAGATTCGGGATCTTGGAGGAAGTTAATGGTCCAGTAGGGTTCTGGGTTTCGCCAGCTCCTGAACCAGATGGTGACCTCGGTGCGTACGATAGTTTCCCCACCGTAACCAATGGTATTGAGCAGGTCGGTATTGAAATACGCTTTGAGATGGCGAAAAACATCCCACAACCTTCGCCGTCAGGAACACACCTCAACTCGAAATGGAAGTGGACTCCCGTTGACAAAGCGAATTTGTCATGTCGGTACTTGATAGTCAACGGACAGGCTCGCGCGTTCGTCAATCAATCCGTGTCGCTGGACAAACCGTTTCATGGGCTACCGATGGAAGAATGCGAACTGTTTAAGCTACCAAGCGCTAAGCATCGAGTAGGTGGCTCTCAGATCGCTTTACGTGAGCCGACTGCCATGCCGCTGGAAATTGAAATTCCAGCGGGAGAAATGAGTATTTACGTCGAGCGCATTCTAGGAAAGCCCAGCCTGGCTACGATGAAAGCACTCAACTGGGAGCCGCACGAAGATCAGCCCGAGCTATGGCTGGCGGCAGATGTCCAGCGTAATTCGGCTTGGATCGAGCGACTTATCGATACGAGCGCCTGGATTCGGACGAATCTCAAGCCAGGCTTCAATGAAATTGCGGGCCACCTGCAAATTCGCAAGTTGATCCGAGCTGGTGAAACACTCGAAGTATCGCTTGCTCCAAAGCCCGCTGATCAAAAGACTTCCAGCGCGTCCGCAGCACGCACCTTGGATGATATCACATCCGTCTACAACGATCAGACTCGTCCGTTACGGACCGAGCTATTCACTCCGCCGATTCCTGATCTGACGACGGACCAGATGCGGGCAGCTATGCTTGATGCGGCAGAACAATATCGCAAGCAAGGTCGGGTCGAGGTATCTTCGTCCTTGAAAACATCGGCTGAAACAAATCGACTGGCCGATGCACTGACCTTTATGGGCATGTGTGGAACCATGTCGGATGGCTTTCGGCAAATCACGCCTCAGGTCAACTTTGAAGCTGCCAGCAGCTCGGCATTGATGGTGGTGCTTGGCAAGGCGGAGCTTCGTTATAGTCGCAACGGCTGGTCATCAAAAACATGGGGCGACATTCATCTGCCGATCAATGGGAAGTGGGAATTGGTGTCGGTTGAGCAGCGCGGCGAAACACTAACTCAAACAGCCTATGACCAGTGGCGCAAAGCGCACGAGAGCTGGACAGAACTGACCATCGATACGACATCGCTGACCATGGCAGGCGACAATGCTGCGAAATTCGATTTCTCGGTCGATTATGACGCTGGACTCTTGCCGCAATACACTATCCGTCAGGATGGCAACACCAAGTACTCTGGCGTTTGAATCGGCAGCCACGGTGGCGAGAAAGGATGACACGACGTTCAATACATTGCATCTGCTGGCAGCACTCATGCGTGATGGCAGTTTGCCAGAAATTGCGGAAGTCGCTGAGGGAAAAAAGATCTCGATGACAGATTTGATCAATCGATGCGATGACGCTGCACGAGCGGCCGAACGTTGGTTCAACGCAACTGGCGACCGCGGGACCGGCGCTTCGCAGACGACTTCAGCGGAGCAATGGAAGGAACTGTTTGACGCGACCGAATTGAAAGCCAAAGAGTGGAAACACGACTACCTGGGGCCGGCCCATTTGCTACTGGCGTTTATCGCTGACGATCCGCTGACGAAGCTTTTCCTGAAGGACCATGGTATTGAAGCGGCTGAGATTC
>JADLDX010000741.1 GCA_020846515.1 Pirellulaceae bacterium | reverse complement strand
TAAGCCATGGCCGGAATGATTAACAACAGAGGTGCCAGTGATACAAGTCGCCGGGATTTGAAGGGCAACTTCTCAAAATCCATGAACGCATACAAATCGTCTAGTCGGAGTTCGTAATTGGCTTGCATGGAACGCTCCTGCTTTCAAGTCAATCAAACCGGGCAAAGCCCATGTTTAGGCGTTATGGCCTAAGGCCGCTAGCGAGTTCTCAAACCTAATGGCAACGCTTCGCCGACGATCTGACTGGATTCCTCCGCGGCCAACTGGCCGCCTTGCTCAATCAATTGACGATAGTGCTCCGGCGCGCTGGCCAGTTGCTTGACCAATGAACCACGCAGCGCAGCATCGATATCGCGGTAACGGTCGCCGGTCAGCCGCGCACACAACAGTATGGCCAGTTGCCAGGCCGACGATCGCTGCTGAATGAGCAGTAGTTTTTCTAGCCAGGCTTCAACCGCTTCTGTATCGACGATCGTGTTGAGAGGACCGTAGGTGGGTACGCGATTGCCCAAGCGACCAATGGTCCACAGCATGGCTTCGCGCGCGGCATGCCAACGTTTGTTATCGACCAAGGCTAATAACCAATCGCCCAATTGTTGCTTTTCGCTCTTGGGTAACAATTCGAGGGAACCAACCAGGCGGAGCATTTCAATCAACTCGGCCGGTTGCAAACTGCCCGCGCCGCCTTTGGCGCGACGCACAGGATCGAGCTGGTTGCGTAGTGGACCGGCCACTTGTTGATAGACCGCCATCTGTTGGCCGGCCGTAAAGCCACCTGCTATACGTCGCCACAAGATCAGCGATTCATTGCGTGAACTGGTTGATGCAAAAGCCAGTTTACCATAAACGGTGCGCCACGTTTGCGAGACTCGCCAATCATCTGCCGCCATGCCATAACCAGGTCGCAAACAATAACCCAACAAGTTCAACCAACGCGCTTCAGCAGTGGCGCTTTGTCGGCGACCTTGATCCAGTTCCAGCAGATCTTGCCACATGCTCCGCAGCAAACTGGGCGGCCACTGATGCTTGGGCATGCCCAGCACTTGCGGCAACTGCTTAGTGACATCCGCTGCGCGAGCGTCGATTTTCGAGCCGATTTTAACGTCGACTTTCGAGCCGACTTTTGTGTCAGAATGGCCGTCGACAGCAAAGGCTTGTTGAAAGAGGGTCTGAGCCGCGGCCCGCAAGGAATGCTCGACTACGCCTAACTGAGTGCCAGCTGAGGTGACGGCATCGCGATCGGTTTCAGTTGTTGAACGCACGTCGAACTCGAGCTGCCAGCGCTGGGCACCATCGGGTGTGGCACACCATAGTTGTAAAGTGCCGAACTCGCTCAGTTCCGTTTCCAACACCACCTGCAATAAATCTGAGCGCTTGCGTTGCGGCAATTGCAGGACAGTGCGAATCGGTAGCAGGTGCGTAAACTCTTCAGCCGTAATTTCGACTAACTGGCCTGGTCGATCGGCCAGACGCGTACTGGAATAGACGATCGGAAACTGCACGGGCTCGCCCACGGCCAATTCCAGCGGCGGTTCTTGGATGCGATTCTTGTCACCAGGACTGGCGTCTCCGCCCACGATGTACATGGCCATCGGGGGCGAATCGGAAACGACCAGGTAATACGATCGGGCCAGCTTGGCTTCGATGCGAACACCTAAGCCACGTCGCACTAAACCAAAGTAGGCCGCCCCACAGGCGACCGCCAGATCCAAACGGTCATTTTCCAGTACGCCTGGTTGCCAGGGATGATCCGCAGTGGTCGTAAACCACTGACCCAACACATTCAATAGACGCGAGCGTATTTGATGCGAAGCCAACACGCCGCCATTAAAGAGCACCCAATCGGGTTTGGCCGCATCCAGATCACTTAACAGGTCTTCATTATCGGTTCGCCCTGCGCGACGGTGATCCCAGAGGAAGGCAGCCAAATGTTTGGTGATCGCCGCATCACTGGCGTACGGCAATCCAAACTCTTGAAAACCGCTGTGATGTTCGATCGGCCTGGCATCGATGGCGACCTGCGGGAAGAAACCATCGAGCAATTGGGCCTGCGTAGATTGGACATCCAGCTCGACTCGAGTTTGACTGGCGATCAATCGCGAGCCACCGCTGCTGATGGCCAAGGAGTATTGCGTAGGTGGTGCCGCGCCGAGCAGTTGTTCTTTGGCGTTTCGCGCGGTGCTCCGCAGAATATCCCAACTGCGCGAGTTCAGCTTTTGACCAGCAGGCAATTGTGACTCGACTAGTTTGGCTAACGCCAGGTCGATATTGTCGCCGCCTAAGATTAAATGCTGTCCTACTGCAACGCGATGCAGGCTCAGCTGCTGACGATTTACGGGATGCAGTGTCTCAGCATCCGTTGGTGCAGCCTGGCCGGCGTGGATGTTGGTTGTGGTGGATTGAGTGCTTGATTGGGCGGTGGATGCTCGAACGCGAATGAGAGTGAAGTCCGTGGTACCGCCACCGATGTCACATACCAAAATGGTTTGACCAGGCGCGACAATCTGTTCCCAGCTCGCCTGATGACGATGCAGCCACCAGTAGAACGCCGCTTGTGGTTCTTCGACCAAGAGCACGCGTGGCAAGCCTGCCTGACGGGCCGCTTCGATGGTCAGTTGCCTGGCAACTTCATCAAACGAAGCCGGCAAGGTCAGCACCACATCTTGTTGCGCTAGCGGATGCTGGGGATGGGCATCGTCCCACATCTGACGGATATGAGCCAAGGTGCGGCTACTGGCTGTGACGGGGGATAGTTTGGTGACGCCTGGATCGCTATGCCAGGGCAAGAGGGGCGATTGGCGATCGACGCCGTCGTGGCACAGCCAACTTTTGGCTGACGCAATCTGACGACCAGGCTGTCTGGCACCTGCATCGCGCGCCAGGCAGCCGACGAGGTACTCAATTTTGTGACCAGCGATCTTCGCCAGCGCGTCGGCCTCTTCACTAGTAGGCTCGTAATGAAACGACGGCAAGACCTCGCGCGGTTCACGCGAGGCAAAGTCCACCCACTGTGGAACTGGGAAAGGCTTGACGGCTAATTGCTTGCCGGCGGTCGGCTGCCCGGTATTTGCGGATTGGGTGTCCGTGTAGGCCACGGCCGTATTGGTAGTGCCCAGGTCGATGCCGACGATATAGCGGCTCTGTTGGACCTCAAATGCATCGAAGTCAGGCGCAGCTTCGGTCGCTGAAGTCTGCCGAGCAGACGGCGCGCGGGGAACTGTGCCGGAGGTGTTGGCCGCTGATGAACTCACGTTTCACCTGTGTCCTCGCGCACGTTGAATTCCAGTTTCCAGCGCTGGTTGTCTCGCGTACTTTGACACCAGAGTTCAAACACGCCCAGTTCGGAGAGTTGACTATGGAAACGCACTGGCACAAAGTTATCTTCAGAGCCTTCTTCCACAGGTAATTCCAATTCCATCGGCGCGGTCTCTTGCAGCTCGTCCTCATCCCAATCTCGCAAGGCAGTACCGACTCGATCCTGCTGGCGATGCGTTGAGGAAAAGAATCGAAACTTGGCCGGCTTACCCACAACCAAGCCAATCTCGCGCGCGGGCACATCCAGCGAACTGCCTTCCTC
>JADLDX010000740.1 GCA_020846515.1 Pirellulaceae bacterium | reverse complement strand
TACCCTTGGTCAACAATGTCTCTTTGTTACTGGTGCGCCCGCGGGCGTAGTCGACGCCCAGTTTTTCGACCTTAGGGCCTGAGCGCAGGGCGGAGCAGAGCAACCCTTTGGCATCATCGCCGACTTCGATGAACTGGCCCACACTACCTGGAGCCAACATCCATTCCAGCGGTTCTTTCTTAAGCAAGTAGCCGTCCTTGCCACAAATACCGGCCAGCAGCAGTACTTCGCCATTAACCGGTGCTACGATGCGCGTGGGAGTGAGCTGAATCACACCGCATTGACTCGGATCTTTCTTGGCGAAGTGATTCGCGACGGGTGCCTTCTTTTTCTTGTGCTGAAAAAGATTGTGAATGCCGCCTGGTTCATTGCAAGAACCATCCAGGCAAGGCGGGGGTGGCTGCGGTGTTGGATAAGCGTCCTGCGGAATAATGCCAGGGTTACCATTGCCGGCATGCACCTGTGGCAACTGGATCTGGGTGCTGGCAGGAGCCGGTAAAAAGATGCTCTGACCATTGGGATCAATGGCTGGTAGTTGGGCGCAACCGCTCAATGCGCTGATCAGGCTCAGTTGGCTGATAAACAGGATCAAGCACCACACGTTCGTCCAACGCCCGAACGATCGTCGAGCGGCCGCGCGACGTGCGCTGACCTCCCGCGATCTATCGCCTGGCGACAGATGATTCCGTGTTTCGACTTTTCCATGTCCAGCCGACATCGTGCCGCAATCCTACGCATGAATATTCATGACCGGTCCTACCAACCCTGAAGCCAGACTTGGCTAGACGATCCACCGTAGGTAACCTACCATGCACTTGCGACCAATTAGACCGATCGCTTGTCGTGAGCTGGATTCGGTTTGAGAATTGCCCAGCGACATTGCGGACTGAGACACATAAAACGTCAACGGCCGGTCGTCGGCTCTTGAATGCACAGACTTTAATAAAACTTGATCGCCCGGCATACGGAACGTCTGCAACATGACAACGACAACTGCTTCAGTCGTAGAAACACCTCGAACGGCACCCTGGTGGCCGACTCTGATAATCGCTGCTCTGCTGGCCGTCTCATTGGCCAGCTATGGTTACTTCACGCATGGCAAACCGCTGGCTGAAAAAACACTTACATCGCTGGCCATGCCGGTGGGTGCTTTGTGGCTACTGATTTCGGCACGCTTGATTCAATTGGTAACACGTGGTCCTCGCACGGGCATGTGGGGCCTGATTGGACTTTGGCTATTGATCAGCCTGTTGGGTACCAGACCGCTACCAAGATTGCTAACTCGCTGGGTTGAATCGCGTGTGGCCAGCTACGATCCGGCGCGTGATGGTGGGTTGGACGTGGTGGTTGTCTTAGGTGGCGGCACATCGCAAGGTACATGGCGACCACAAGCTAGCGGAGTTGGCGATCGACTGGTCATGGCGGCCGAACTCTATCATCAGGGCTTGGCCAAGCAGTTGATTACCACGGGACAAGTTACCGAAGGCGTATCAGACCTGGCACCCGATCCGTCGGATCAGACCGTGGAGATTTGGACCAAGTTAGCGATACCGCGCACGGCCATTGAACAGCTGGGTGGCCGTAATACCTACGAAGAGATGCAACAACTGAAGCAGATATGGCCTAGGCTGGACGGCAAAAAGGTGGGCTTGCTGACCAGTGCCCTGCACTTGCCCCGCGCTGTGCGATTGGCCCAGGCGCAGGGGCTAAAACTAATCCCCATTGCCGCCGACGTCCGTACCGCCGTGGATGACTGGGGCCTATTAAACTTCATTCCAGGTGCTGGCAACTTTTGCGAACTCAGTAGCACTCAACATGAGATCATGGCGGGGTTCGTCAGTCGTTGAGTTTCTAAGTACGTTCCCAAGTGGTGCCCTCTTTGAGATCTTGCAGGCCGATGCTTAACGCCGTCAAGCCGTGACGGATAGCATCGGCGGTGGCAAAGTTCTTGGCCACGCGCGCATCAGCGCGCAGTTTGATAAGCAGTTGCATCAGATCCTCTACCAATTTGCCGCTGTCGTCGTCGCCGGTCTTTTTCGGTGGCTTGATAAACAAACCCAAGATGGCACCCAGTTCATGCAGGACCGACATACCGAGTGAAAAGCTGGCCAGATGTTCAGGTGTGCGTTTGGCGGTTTCTTCCAATTTGTGTTCGTCGACATGACGATTGATCGTGCGCGCAAGTTCGAACAGATCGCTAACCGCGCCGCCGGTGTTGAAATCGTCGTCCATCTTTTCCAAAAACGACTGCCGCAAGGCCGAGATGGATTGTCGCAAGTCAGATGCAGGAGCTTGCGCGAGACGCATATCACCATCGGCTCGACGCGATGGATACTCGACGCCTTCGAAGAACTTTACACCCGTGATGCGTTCAAATCGGCTGATCAATCGATAAAAACTATTCAGCGCCTGCCCTGCCTCTTCCAGTCCCTCATCGCCAAAGACAATGGTCGATCGATAGTGAGTTCGCAGGAGAAAGAACCGAATCCGTTCGCCGGTATGTTTTTCAATTTGATCGGCCAGTCCCCCGGCACCCTTGCTCCGGCTGATCTTGGTCGACACGTCGGCTGGCGCGTCTGATGCAATGGCTGGCGCATCAGCAGTTGCTGGTGTCGTGGATGCTGAACTGCTTGCATCTGTATCGGCCTTAGTTGCCCGACCGCCAACTTTGCCGACGCTGGAACCGGCGCGCATCAAACCATTGTGCATCCAATATCGCACCATAGGTTGACCGTGGCAGCAGCGACTTTGGGCCAGTTCGTTTTCATGATGCGGGAAGACCAGATCCAAACCACCGCCGTGGATATCGAACGTCTTGCCCAAGATGCGGCGACTCATGGCTGAGCATTCGATATGCCAGCCTGGTCGGCCGAGTCCCCAAGGGCTCTCCCAGGCGGGCTCGCCAGCTTTGGCTGACTTCCATAATGCAAAGTCACCCGAAGATCGCTTTTTGGAAGCTGCTTCGCCACCCTCGCCTTGTTGACTGTCCAAAGTGCGGTTACTTAGCTGGCCATATTCAACATCGCGGGCGACGTCGAAAAACACATCACCATCGCTAGCGTATGCGAAACCTCGCTGGATCAGTTCCTCAATGAACAGGATGATCTCTTCCATGTTGTCTGTTGCCCGCGGCATGTGATCGATCTGAGTCACGCCCAGCGATCGCAAGTTGGACAGATAGTCGGCCGTCATTTCGGTGGCGACTTGAAACATCGAGATGCCGCGTTTTCGACTGGCGGCAATCAACTTGTCGTCAACATCCGTGATATTGACGACCCACGTGACCTCGTAACCGCAGTAAACCAAGTATCGCTTGATCGTGTCGAAAATGACCGGGCCAACCATGTGACCTATATGCGATTCAGCGTAGACAGTCGGTCCGCACAAATACATACCGACGTGCCCTGGTTTTACCGTGACCAGCGCCTCCTTCTGTCGGGTGAGCGTATTGTAGAGGCGAATGGAACCAGTAATGGATGAATCAGTTTTGGGGCCAACGACTGGGGCGGCTAAGGACACGGCAAAACTCCCTACGTGCACTATTCCTGAATTAAACAGCCAGATTATAGGGAATTTACGCGGGAAAGGTATCCTGTGTCCGCAGGCTGGTTTCTCCGGGCACTTGAACTGGCCTAAGTACACTGTCTAGCACTTTCTCGCACGGGCTTGCACTTTCTTGCACCTGCCCGCGGGTGTCGGTCTACCTCCCCGTTTGGCAAAATCCTCACGACCTACAAATCGGCTCAATTCGACCAGCTTTCCGTGTCTTTGTCCCCTAGGCACAGTGGTTAACCGTTCAAATCGATCAAGTCACCTGAAATGCCAAAAGTTTGCGCCATCAGAATTCTTTACCAAACGCCGAAACTGAAGTTATGAATTGTGCAGGCTGACCAATCTGCCCGCCAATGGTCAACATTTTCCAGCGTCGATCTGAAATGTGGGCCAAAACCGTGGGCTAGCGCCCTGCGGCTAATCAGCCGCAAGCGCGCTAGCGTCCGGTTTCGCCCGACTCGCATAGAGACAACTCAAGAAGACAGTCGGATAACTTCATCAGCAGGATTCAGGCCGATGCAGGCAGTCGCCATTACCAATTCCACTGATTCCCCGACGCTGACGGCGAACGGCCATAACACTCACGCCCACGTGGCGAGCAACCAATTTCTCACATTCTTGTTG
>JADLDX010000739.1 GCA_020846515.1 Pirellulaceae bacterium | reverse complement strand
GGGGCAAGCTGGGTTCACGCTTGTCGAACTTTTGGTGGTTATCGCCATCATTGGTATTTTGGTCGGATTGTTGTTACCTGCCGTCCAGTCGGCCCGAGAAGCTGCACGTCGTATGCAGTGCTCGAACAACCTGAAGCAAATTGGTTTATCCATCCATAATTACGAGAGCGCCCACAAGCGTTATCCTATCGGCTCGGTGGATGCCGACCCCAAAGAAAACCCTGCATCCCGAAATCTATGGACGGCAGGAAATCACCGTAAGGGTACGGTCCTGGTCAAGTTGCTCCCGTTTGTTGAGCAAACTGCCCTTTTTAACTCCATCGACTTTAACTTGGACGTAGAACAACAATTGAGCGCGCTTGCGCCGTTCAATACGGCTGGCCGCGTCGATATGCGTCAAGTCACTATGTCGGTTTATCGTTGCCCAAGCGATGGCACGTCCAGTCGCTTCCTGACCCAGCAGAACCAATTGTACAACTACTCGTTGTCGATTGGTGCCAACAACATGAGTGCCCAAGGCAACTGGTGTAGTCTATTCCCAAACAACAACGGCGGCCAGCCTCGCACAGCTGGGGTTTTCGGTGGTAATCCGTTCGGTAACGGCAATAATGGGCACGGTCACTCGGCTCCGTACGGTAATTCGACGGGTATTAGTGGTGTGATCAGCCGCTGCGACTGGGGAGCCAGGTTTGCGGACTTGAGCGACGGTCTGTCCAATGTGATCGCTGGTGGTGAGATTCTGCCAGGTTGCCATGATCACCATCGTGGCGCTGGTGGTTGGTTTAACAGCAATGGTCAATGGACCGCGACAACACCTCGCATCAATTTCAATACCTGCGGCAAGCAAGGCGTGAGCAATACTGCCAACAATTGCAACGACCACCGCGTATGGATGACATCGGGTGGATTCAAGTCCGACCACACCGGTGGCGCTCAATTTGTGCTGGGTGACGGTTCAGTTCAGTTCCTATCTGATTCGGTCGACTACACGATCTATCAACAGCTTGGTTCACGCAACGACGGCGAGCCAACGTCGCTGCCGAACTAACTTCGCTTCACAAGCTTCTTGGGGCTGATGCAAACGCCGTTTGCGTCAGCCTCTTTTTTTATCAGGAGAAATGTCAAGTGCGCGCATTGTTATTGTTGGTGCCTCTATTGGTAATCGCTGGCTGTGGCGGAGGAGCAGAACGTCCTGTGTCAGCCGGCGGCAAAGTTAGTTTCAAAGGCAAGCCTGTCGAAGGGGCTCTGGTAACGTTTATGGCCAAAGGCGATGGTCGGTCGGCCACTGCCAAGACAGAAGCCGACGGCACCTTCAAGTTGACCACGGTCACACCGAACGATGGAGCACTGCCGGGCGAATACACGGTGACGATTGCCAAAGTGGAAATGAAGAATCAGCCCCAAGGCGGAGTGGTGGATATCAACTCAGGCGACCCCGGTGCGGCCTATAGCCAGGCCATGTCAGCGTCCGCTTCCAATCAAATGCACAAGCTTCAGAAGGACTTGCTGCCCGGCAAATACGGCAATGCGGCAACTTCCGGCTTGACGCAAAAAGTAACCAAAGGCGAAGAGAACAACTTTACTTTTGATTTGCAGTGACCTCCGCTTCCGTCATTGCCGCCAGGTAAGTTACTCCTCAAAGTTGAAACAGAGGTCCTTCGCCCATCCGCGAGGGACCTCGCTTTTTTTCTGAATCGGTTTCGAGCTCTGCCTTGAGTGCGTCATGCTCAAACATCGCCCAGCCCAGGATCAGAATGCCAGCCCAGCACTTGGCGCAACTGCACAACCTGCCGCTGGTCAAACTGCTGGCCAACCTGTTGCTAGCCAAACTGTAGCTGGCCCTCGCGCTAGACCGCGCTGGCTCTCGCTGTTAGTGGCCTGCACGCTGCTCTTGATTTTGATTGGCTGGTGGATCAATGCTCCGGGCATGTGGATGCGATCGCGGGCCGACCGAGAATTACGCCAGCACGATCCCAAGGCGGCCATGGAATGGGTCAATCGCGCCCTGAACTACGCGCCGCAAGATGCGTACGCTTGCTTGCTGGCTGCGCGAGCCCACATGCAAATGAATATGAATGCCTTGGCAACCCAGTGGCTGCAGCAAGCCAGGGCGAAGGCAACCAAGCCAGATAGTGGTGATGGTCCAGGTGAAGTGCGTGATCAGCAGCTCGCTGAGCAAATTGCGGCCTATGAGCTAATCATTCAAGCTCAAACGGGTGATTCCGCGGCGGCCGATAAACTGCTGCAGCGCGAGGACAGTATTCCGTTGCCGATGGAAGCTTACGAAGCCCTCATTCGCAATGCTCAGTTCCAAAACAATCTGGAACGTGCCCGCTTGATCCTGGATCAACTCGAGCAGAAAGGCGAAACGCTCCCAATTGTCGCCTACCACCGAGGCCGCAACTGCGAGCTCTCGGACCAAATGACCGAAGCCACTGAGTTCTATGCGCAGGCTTACCAACTGCAGCCACGTTTGAGCCGCGCCGCCTTTCGTGCTGGCATTTGCTATTACAATCGCAAGGAGTTTGAGAAGGCGGCAGCGATGTTTGGCACGCTCACCCAATCACCCTATCGACTGATCGCCAATCTGGAACTGGCCACCTGCCTCTGGGAGCAAAACAAACTCGACCAAGCGCTGCCCCTGGCCCAAGAGGCGCTGGACTTTCCAGTGATCGACCTGCAAACGCTCTACATGCAACTGGATGAGTATGTCGATAACGACCGCGCCGCCTTGGTCATGGCGTGTATTGAAGATGGTTTAGGCCATGCGCAGGAGGCCGTTGCGCTACTAGAACGTGTGCTGAAGTTCAATCACCGCGACTTCGAAGGGCGAACTCTGCTGATCAAAAACCTGCGCACGCTCAAGCGAGACACAGAAGCCGACCAATGGGCGGCCCTGCAACAGCAAATGATTGCCAACCGCCTGCGCTGCCGACAATTGCGGTTAGAACTGGAGCAAACCCCGGACGATATGGACAAGCTCTGTGAGTTGGCGGAACTTTACTGGTACACTGAATCGGTAGCGGAAGCCCAACTGTTATTGCGTGACATATTATCGCGAGATCCCAATTGTGAGCGAGCCATGCGCCTACTCGCACAAATCAACGACGATCAACAACGTCACCAACAGCTTCACCGACCAGTTCAGCCTGAACTTCCGCCAGAGCTTCAGCCAGCGACCCAACCACAGCCAACTGGATCACAGCCGATGCCTGTTGCGCCCGGCGCCCAGCCCTAACATGGATCATGCTCCTACAATTCAGTCGCAGTCGCAGACGCGGGCTGAGCCTGAGCCACGATTGACTTCGGGACTATTCTTTCGAGCAAACATCGAAGTATTGCGATGGCATGTGCTAGCCAGCCTGGGCACCATCTGGTGTGTACTCCTGTTGGTAGGCTGCAACGCCGAGGCTGACAAGTTAGCGCCGAAACCTATGGAACCTAACGCGCTGCCCACGGCGTCATCGTCTGGAAATGGCCAACTGCCCGCGCTCGCCAGTTCGAGTTCAACGCCGCTGGCCCGCGCGACCTTTGCCGTGCGTACCCAACCCGAGTTCGATCACTGCGGCTATCACAACGGACGCGAAGCCAATCTCAATGCGATGTTGGAGATCGTGGGCGGCGGAGTGGGCTGTGTCGACTACGATGGTGATGGTCGCCCCGATCTCTTGTTTCCGCGTGGTGGCCACCTGGATGCCGCAGCCAAACAAATTACGGGTATCGATAGTGTGCTGCTGCACCAAGACGGCCATTGGCATTGGACCGATTGCACCGACAACGCCCGTATTGTCAGTTCCCGTTTGTTTTCCCATGGCGTGCTGGCCGCTGATATGGATGCCGATGGTTGCGTTGACTTGTTGGTCTACGGTTACCATGGAATTATTTGGATGCGCAACCAGGGCGACGGGACATTTATAGAAATGGAAACACAATCGCTCCATCACACCGACTGGACCACCGCAGCCGCAGCCATCGACATCGATAATGACCAACTACTCGACTTATATCTCGGCTCGTATGTCGATTGGAGCATGGAAAATAACCAGCCTTGTCCGGACAAGCATGGTCGCCTCGACGTCTGCTCTCCCAATGTATTTGGCGGTACCCAAAACAGTGTATGGCTCAATAACGGTAGCGGCACTTTCACAGAGGCGCATGAACTGTTGCAGTCACCTGAGCCCACCAAGACACTTGGCGTGCTGGCCGCTGAATTTTCGCCCGGCAAGGGCACAGGCATCTATGTGGCCAATGACCTGATCCCCAACTCCTTTTTCACTCGGCGACAAGACCGTTTTGAAGAGCATGCTCATGCATCGGGCGTGGCGGTCGACGACGAAGGTTTGGCCAATGGCAGTATGGGCCTGGCCCTGTTGGATTTCAACTTGGATCTCTTGCCCGATTTGTTCGTTACCAATTTCGAGCATGAGAAGATGGCGCTGTATATCAACCAGCGAGACAATGTTTTTCAACATGCCAGTCGACAAGCGGGACTGAATCGCAACAGCCTCAACCTGGTTGGCTTTGGCGTGGCAGCTGCGGACTTTGATGGCGATGCGGATGAAGATGTTATTTTTACAGCTGGACGTGTGCACTATCGCCCCGAGGGCGGCACGATGGAACAGTTGCCGGCCTATCTTCAGAATGAAGCCGGACGCACCTTTACCAAATGCGATCTCGATTGTCCGTTCTTCCATCAAAGTGCTGTAGGCCGTGGTCTGGCCGCCAGCGATCTGGATGGCGATGGTGATCTGGACTTTGTGGCCACGCAGTTGATGGGCATTCCCTCGATCGTCGAGAATACAACGCCCGTGTTGTCCAACTGGATCAGTCTGACGCTCGTTGGCCGACAATGCTCGCGCACACCGGTCGGCGCGACAGTAGAACTGCAAGTTGGCGGGCTCCGCCGTATACGACAACACACCAGCGGCGGCAGCTATCTGTCTCACAACGACTCACGTTTGCATTTCGCCTGGCCAGCCGAGCTTAAGGAACCAGCGGTGGTAGCCATACGCTGGCCTGATGGCACGCGTAGCCCGCCAACAACTGTCGCCGCTGGCGCGCACCACACCTTTGTCCAGCCCAAGTCACCCGAGAGCGATACAGCCTCGGCCGTCCCTCTCAGCGAAACCTCTACGCGGTAAGCACTGTGTTCCATCGATCTCCTAACCAACCAGCCAATCACCGAGCCGCACCATCAACGCACCAGGCTACTCGCCATCAGCCCGATGCGCTCCAGGTTACCGATGCACGACTGGTCAAAGTTTCGGCCAGAAGTTACAGGCGTACTCATACTCGTCGTCGCATGATGACTGCGGGTTGGCGTAGCCTGCTCGGACTGGCGACGCTACTAAGCCTCTGCGTCGCTTGCCAGCGCACACCCAGCCAATCGACCGACACTGCTTCCAATAAACAAGCCAACAAGCAAACCAACAAGCAAACTACTTCAGCCTCCAGCGACTCAGCCAAAAATACTTTATCGATCAACCAATCTGCGTATGTGCCGCAGTCATTTCAGATGCCACCCGTCGAGAACCCGGGTTACGTGGGGTATCAGCAGTGCGCAGAGTGTCATGCGAAACGCGTCGAGGAATGTTTACCGACCAGCCACTTTCAAACTTGCCGCTTGCCGACTCAAGCCCGCTTGCCCAAGGCCTTTTCGAGTCCAGATATTGCCCAGCGCACTCTGAAACTGCCTGGCGCGAGCGTCGATTTCGAAATGTCACTGCGCGATGGCCAACCGATTCAGACCGCAATCGACCAGCGAACGGGAGTTCGCACTGACTCGACCATCGATCTGGTGTATGGAGCCAAATCGACCTCGGACGAAGTCTACTTGTCATGGCGTGCCGACGAATCGATGTGGGAGTTGCCGGTCGCTTGGGTTTGGGCGCATGATGCTTGGGGAGCGGCTGGGTTTGATCGCCAAGGTACCAACGACTTTGCACGCGAATTGACCCTGCGCTGCTTTGAGTGCCATAACACCTGGTTTGAACATGTGCCTGGTACGCTGAGCAGTTACAAACGCAATGATTCGTTGCTGATGGGTGTCACCTGCGAACGCTGCCATGGACCGGGCAAGCAGCACGTCGACTACCATCGTCTTCATCCTGAAGACAAAAAATCCAAAGCGATCGTTTATCCCGGTGGTCTTGAGCGTGAACGCTTGATTGATGTCTGCACGCAGTGTCACAGCAATTCGATTCGCCATCGCGATGCGGCCCTCAGCTTTAAGCCCGGTGAGAAACTGGACGATTACTATCGAACGGTCACACCGAAACACAACGAAGATGATCACGTGGCCAACCAGATCCCACACTTGCGGGCGAGCAAGTGCTTTCAGAAAAGTCAGATGACTTGCATTACTTGTCATGATCCGCATTTGACCGCCGATGCGCCACATGGCATGACCTTTCAAGACGCCTGCGTCCAGTGTCATGAAAGGAGTACGTGTAAAGAACGCCCCAAACTGCCCACAGCCGTATCGGACAATTGCACAGGTTGCCATATGCGGCAATATGCCAAGATCAACGTCAACTTTGATTTAGCAGATGATGCTTATGTGCCACCGCTGCAACGATCGCAGCACCGAATCGCGGTTGATGCGGTGGGCACACAAGAGGTCCTGCATCGCTGGTACAGTTCGCAGCCCGGCGAAGACGATCGTCGACGAGCAGACGAACTAAAGCAGCATTTGCTCGAGCATTGGCTAGCGGATGGCCAGCAGCGGGCAGCCGAGGGACGCTTCACCGCTGCCACCGCATCGATGCGAGAAGCCGCCCGCATCGCGCCCGATGACGCGTTGGTCGGTGAGCGATTGACACACTATACCTCGCAGCAGCGAGCCTACGATGACCTGGTCTCTTCAGCGGAACATGCCAAAAGGTCCGGCCGCGATCGGGAAGCGATCGAGTTATTCCAGCAAGTTCTCAAGATACGACCCGATAATGCGCAGGCCGTTGGACGCTTAGGTGCGCTGTATGCCAACTTGGGCGATCGAGCTCAAGCCGAGAAGTTGCTCAAACAATGTTCGGAAATGGATCCGGACGAGCAGTATGGACTATCGCTTTTGGCCTGGCTGGCACTGAACGATCAACGCTTTGCTGAAGCTGCTCAATATTACGCGGCGGCCGACGAGCGTGAGCCGTTCAATAGCAAGTTGAATTATCTGTGGGGGCTGTCGCTGGTTCGCAGTGGTCAACTGGCCGCAGGGATTGAGCGTCTGGAGTTAGCGTTGAAGAGCGATCCACGCAATCTGGATGCCATGCGTGAATTGATCGCCGCCTATATTCGCTTGCCCGCGCCCGAGCCAGCCGTCCAGTGGGCTCAGCGAGCCGCCGAGTTGACGGAGCATAAAAGTCTGCGCGACCTGATGCGGTTGGCCGAATGCCAGGTCGCCCTGGGGCAAAAAGATAAAGCCACCGTCGTTGTCGCGTTAGCCATCGACGTCGCCCAGCAAGTCGCACCAACCGCGGTGGCCGACATCAAGCTTTGGTCTGAAAGCTGGAGCGGTTCGTCAAAGTAAGCGAATCGCTCCGCGACTCGTATGTAGACGAATCGCTCCGCGACTCGTCCATCCAATCCTGCCTTGCCAACCGCTGCGACCTTATCAACGCACAGTTTGGTTACTCCAAACCTCGACGCCGCAAACTATTGCCCCCGTGGGGTTTCTTCTGCCTGCGCGATTCGTCATAATTCTTGCCACGACGTCACCAGGGCATGAGGCGAGATGACCAAATGATTGAAATAGACTTGTCGTTCGTAGAATCCGCAGCCCCCAATAGCGCAGCGGTAGCCAATGGTCGAGGCTTGATCGTCAAAGGTAAATTCGTGGCGCTTAGCCATAGCCATGACAAGACGGTCATGTTCGGGGAATGCAAAGGCAGTGGAGCTTCCAATTACAAATGCTCCTGCGACTTCATCGAGCCCAGTAAACCGGTGTATCGGTGCACTTGCCCCAGTCGCCAGTTTCCATGCAAACATTCGATTGGGCTGATGCTGGCTTGGGTCGATGGCAAAAAATTCTCCGGTGCCGATGTGCCGGCTGACCTATTGGCCAAACGCGAAAAGGCTGAGCAACGCGTCGAAAAGAAAAAGGCTGACGCCGACAAGCCCATCAAGGTGAACAAAAGTGCACTAGCCAAAAAAATCTATGCCCAGTTGAGTGGACTAGATCTGCTGGAGCAACTAACCACCGATCTCATTCGCACGGGCATGGGCAACACCAGCGCCAAGACGGCCAAACAGATCGAAGAGCAAGCCAAGCAATTGGGCAACGCCTTCCTGCCCGGCGCGCAAGCGGCACTGCATAACTACACGCGATTGTTCGCTAGCGATGATGGGCATGTCGAAGGTGAAATCAATTCGCGACGCCGTGAGAAAATTTATAGCCAGGCACTCGATCAACTTACGCGGCTCAACGCTCTCGTCAAACAAGGTCGCAAGTATCTGCAAGCGAGACTGGACGATCCGGAACTGGCCCCAGAAACAGAATCGGCCATCGCCGCCTGGCTGGGCCACGCCTGGCAACTTCGCGAACTGCGCGATGCCGGCCTGGTCGAAAAACAAGTCGAATTAATTCAGCTAGCCTTCAATTCATACGACGATATTGCGCGACGCGAGTTTGTCGATACGGGCGTGTGGATGAACCTGGCCAGCGGCAAGATTCACCTGACTCAAACGTTTCGCCCTTATCAAGCGGTGAAGTTCATCAAAAGCGAAGATAGTTTCTTCAAGATCGCCCAGATTCCAGAACTGTGCATCTATCCGGGCGATATCAATCGACGCGTACGCTGGGAAGGTATGACCAGTCGGCCGATTGAGCCGGCTGATCTTAAAGCGATTGCTGGACATGCCACCAGCGATTTTGCGACGCTGCTGAAAGAGATTAAACAGCATCTCAAAAGTCCGCTGGCCGACCGCCATCCCGTGGTGGCTATTAATTATGCCCAGATCAGTCAGATGGGTAACGATACACTGGTGGTCGAAGACAAAAAGGGAGAACGACTGGTCTGTACCGAGACAGGTCTGTCAGAAGAACCGGCTAGTTGCCATCTGTTGTGGTTGTTGCCCAAGAGCCTGTTCCAGAACCAGACGCTGATCGCGCGTTTTCATCACGATATCGATGCTGGATCCCTGCGAGTCAAACCGCTGAGCATTGTCACTCCGTCCCAAGTCTTCCGCCTGACTCTTTAAGGATGATTCATCATGAGCCTGGCTGTCTTGAATCAGGTCTACACCGAAGCGCGTCGACTGGCCATTGCCGGCAGTAACCTGGCGGTCGGAGATTTTCGTCTCAAGAAGTTAGTCGAACCGCTGGAGAAGTCGGCGCAGAAGGCACCCGTGTTTGGTGCGGTTGCCAAAGCGATTGACAAATTGGTAGGCGGCACAGACAAGGATTCAGCTCAATCGCTGCTCGATTTGTCGTCCTTGGTGCTTGCGATTTTGTACACCCAAGGCCAGAGTTCGGTGGAAGGCAAGACACAACCGATTGCCTCCAAAGAACTGTCGCTGGTGACCACCCAGTTGCCGGCCCGCGTGCTCAAGCCGTTGATCGAAGCCTTAACATCTACCGGCGGCGGTCGCATGGAAGTGATCCGCGAAGGCTATGAACGCGGCGCCTTTGACGATATTCGCCTGGTCAATCCAGCCGTCAAAGCGCTCGACGATAGTTACTCGGAGATCGCCGATTTCGTAACAGATAACATCCTGCCCAAGTTCGGCAGTTCCATTTTGCCAGAGATCCGCGACAAGATCGATATCAAAGGTCGCGCCGGCAATGTGCGACGCCTGCGTTTATTGCATGCACTCGATCCAGCTGGAGCCAGGCCGATTGTCTTGGAGGCCTTTGAGAATGGGTCGAAAGAAATCCGCATTGCAGCGCTCGGATGCCTGGGTGATTCCGCCGAGGACTTGCCGCATCTGCTTGAACAGGCTGAAGCGAAATCGAAAGAAGTACGTCAGGTTGCTTTGGGACGGCTTGGAAAATTCAAGGATGATGTCTGCATTAACTTGCTGATCAAAGCCATTGCCGGCACTGATCGGCCCTTGGTCGTGGCTTCGGTGCGTGAGAGCCAGAGCGAGCCGCTGTGGAAATCAGTGCTCAGTACCACGCAGCGCGAACTGGATGAACTTTTCACCCAAAAAGATAAGACCAAACTCGACAAGGCAGTCCAGCGCTTCAACGAACTGCTCCTGTGTTACCACGAGCGACGCGACAAAGCCGCCCTAGCGCAACTGGCGGCCATCCATGAGCGACGCGTTGAGCTACGTAAACTCAAAGCCACACCGTCCAGCGGGGCCGACGTGGTCGAACAACTATGCGAAATCATGCTGATTTCAGGTGACAAGAAGTTGCTCGAGCTACTGGTAGCCGACCGTGAGCAGATGCAGGACGAGCGATTCGCCTGCAGTGCTGCGGCAGGTCTGCTGACACTGTCGCCCAAACAATTTTTCGATGACTATTCGAAGTACTACTCAGCTAAGCCAGCCAAATCCTCCAAGTCAAGATACGCGCGCGACGAATCAACGCGAAGTTCGATCGTCAGCTTGATGCCCAACGGCGAGGGGCATTGGTATGGCCGGCGCTGGTCGTTTTTCTGCCGCCTCTGCGTGACTCCAGAAAAATTGGATCAGGAGCTGAAACAAAAAACTTGGGATCCGCGTTGGTTAGACGCTGCCATCGCGGCCGATGATGTCGATGCGGCCATCAGCTTAGGCCAGCCTAAACATGCAGCTCTACAAGCGTTCCTCACCAGCCGCTTTGCGTCCGCCATGAAAAAGAAAGAGATCGAATACGAACTCTATTGGATGCTCAAAGCTATCGTGACCTTTGGCTATCCAGACGCCACCCAGAATCTGATTCAGTTGTTG
>JADLDX010000738.1 GCA_020846515.1 Pirellulaceae bacterium | reverse complement strand
GGCGCACGGGCGTAGGGGCGAATCTGAAGCTGGTAATCGCCCTGACTCAATCGCATCCGTATCCATCCCTCTGGATCGCTGTGTACCACACCAATCGATGTACCCTGCTTGGAGAACTCGACTTCCGCATGCTCGACTGGTCCGTCGGCCGCGTTGAGTTTCAACTGATAGAGTTGGGTGGGCAACTGGCCGCGCAGAGCTGCAGCCACCATACGCAAGCCCGGTAAGCCTTGGCTGGCCAGCACCTGACCACTCCATACCTGGGACTTGCCGGCTTCAACGATTTTGGGATTCGTGGCCGAATCGACCAGTGTCAGGCTGCGACTATCTTTGCTGCGTTCGTAGCGGCCGCTGTCTGGCAACAGACCGTATGCCTGATGAAAAAAGCGATCTTCGGCCCAGAGCAATCTAGTTTCGTCGTCTGTACCAAACTTAAAGGTCGTTCCATCACAACGCCACAGGTCTTGAGTGGCCAATTCAATTTGACCAGCCGATTGATTGATGATCTCTACGCGATATCCAATCGACTCGTGACCATCACCCAAAGTGTAAGTCACCTTGGCCAGCGTGTCGGAACCCTTGGTAGGTTGACCGGTCAAGGTGACAGAAAGCGTGCGTCCTTCGAAGCGGGTTGTCGACGTCTGCGGCTGGGCGGGACGATCGTCAGCGATGACCACGCCGCTGGATCGATCATGAAAATTGTATCGAGCGCCGGCTAGGGAAAATGCGCTAAGTTGATCGGAGTTGACGCCTCGTAGCGTCAGATCGATCAACATGCCACCGACGTTTCGCACAGTCATATTGGCATTTCGACCAGCCACCGGGGCGGCTATGACCGCGGTAAGGTGTTCGTTGCGCAGCACCCAATCGCCATAAATCGCATCCGGCTCTTTGCCGCGTGGGCAGAGGCTATCGTAGTTTTTTTCGTTGAGCTGAATCAGTTCCGCTGCTCGAACTGGACAGCAGATCACCGTTGCACACACGATTGTGAGGCAAAACCAGCGGAGTTGACTAGTCATACGTTCGAATCCCAAGCAGTAAAGGATGAACCGGAAAGGATGACCCGGCGGGTTTTAGACCTCGTTTTCCCGACCTAACGAAGCCATAAGGCAGCCCAGAGAAAGCCTTGAGGAAACCCTGAGCATCTTGAGCCAGTCGGCCAGTCGGGAGGTACACCAGGTCTGTCGGGAAATATAGTCGAGCGGTACGCTGATGTAAAACGGCATCAACAGGATCAACAGGATCCACTGCGGCGGTACATTCAATCACACTGCGGAGCGACGCCCCGTTTAGCGAGAGCTAATGCACACGCACGCTCTCATACTCAACCACACCATCAAAGGGTCGGCATGAAAGCATTGGCGAAAAGCAAAGCACAAGTTGGATTGTGGCTGGTAGATGTTCCTGAACCAACCTACGGCATTAATGATGTGTTGATCCGCATTGATCGCACCGGCATCTGTGGCACGGATATGCACATCTTCAAGTGGGACGCTTGGGCTCAACGTACCATTCCCGTACCGATGGTGGTCGGTCATGAGTTTGTGGGCGAGATCGTGGCCGTGGGTTCGAATGTCAATGACTTCCGCATTGGTGATGTGGTCAGCGGCGAGGGCCACGTGGTATGCGGTCGCTGCCGCAATTGTCTGGCCGGCCGACGTCATCTATGTGCCCATACGGCTGGCATCGGTGTTAATCGACCTGGCGCGTTCGCCGAGTATCTGGCGTTGCCCATGACCAATGTCTGGCATCATGCTGAGGGAGTCGATCTGGATGTGGCCAGCATATTTGACCCCTTTGGCAACGCGGTGCACACGGCGCTCAGCTTTCCCGTCTTGGGCGAGGACGTGCTGATCACAGGTGCAGGTCCCATCGGCTGCATGGCCGCGGCGGTGGCCAAACATGCAGGTGCTCGATTCGTAGTCGTGACGGATGTTAATCCGTGGCGGTTGGAACTGGCTAAACGCATGGGGGCGACCCATGTGGTCAATGTTTTAGACGAAGATTTAGCCTCTGTTCAAACCCGTTTGGGCATGCAGGAAGGCTTTGACGTGGGGCTGGACATGTCGGGCAATCCCGAGGCGTTCCGCAGCATGTTGGCCAACATGGCGCACGGAGGCAAGATCGCTATGTTGGGCATTCCGACGGAACAGATCGCCATCGATTGGAATTTGGTCGTGTTTAACATGCTGACCATCAAAGGCATCTATGGTCGCGAGATGTATGAGACCTGGTACAAGATGACCGTCATGATTCAAGGCGGTCTGGACATTTCGCCGGTGATCACCCATCGCTATCACTACACGGACTTTCAAGCCGCCTTCGAGGCTATGGGCACCGGTCAAACCGGCAAGTCAATACTATACTGGCGTAATCCACCTCCAGGTTCCACTGGACCGTGACATCCATAGTTTCGTTAGCAAAGGACACCAGACTCGTGTACGGCAAGTTACAAGAGCATTTGCAACAGCAGCTAGAAGCCATCCGCAGTGCTGGGCTTGAGAAACGTGAGCGAGTCATCTTCACGGCCCAAGATGCCCACGTCGAAGTGCAGAATCACAGACGTGTGCTGAACATGTGCGCGAATAACTATTTGGGGCTAGCTGAGCATCCGCAAGTGCTGGCCGCGGCCGCCGAGGCCCTGAATCGCTGGGGCTTTGGCATGGCCAGCGTCCGCTTTATTTGTGGTACACAAGAGATTCACCAGCAGTTGGAACAAATGCTTTCCAGTTTCTTGGGAAGTGAAGCCACGATTCTTTACTCTTCATGCTTTGATGCCAACGGGGGGCTCTTCGAAACACTGCTGACGGCCGAAGATGCCATCATTTCGGATGAACTGAATCATGCCAGCATCATTGATGGCATTCGCCTGTGCAAAGCCAGCCGGTATCGCTACAAAAACAACGATATGGCAGACCTGGAGGCCCAGCTCAAGCAAGCTGCAGCGGCCCGCTATCGCATGATCGCTACCGACGGTGTGTTTTCGATGGATGGTACCATCGCCAACTTGCCGGCCATCTGCGAACTGGCCGATCGATACGATGCCATGGTTATGGTCGACGATTCCCACGGCGTAGGTTTCATGGGTCGATCTGGCCGCGGCACGCATGAGCATCACCAAGTCATCGACAGGATCGATGTTCTGACGGGCACTCTCGGCAAAGCGCTCGGTGGTGCCAGCGGCGGCTATGTCTCGGGGCGTCAAGAGATTATCGACCTGCTGCGCCAACGTTCCCGGCCGTACCTGTTCTCTAATTCGCTAGCACCGCCCATCGTGGCCGCGTCGTTGGAAGTGCTAAAAATGATCAGTCAGTCCAGCGATCTGCGTGATCGACTGGAGGGAAATACGCGCTATTTCCGCCAACGCATCGAACAACTTGGATACAAAGTGGTTCCGGGGGAGCATCCGATTGTTCCCATCATGTTGGGCGAGGCAAAACTGGCTAGCCAGGTGGCTGAAGCAATGCTGCGATTGGGCGTTTACGTAATCGGCTTCTCATACCCGGTTGTACCTCACGGTAAAGCTCGCATTCGCACGCAGATCTCCGCAGCGCACTCGACGGAGGATTTGCAATTCGCTATAGACTGTTTTGCCCAAGTCAAAGAAGAAGTCGGACTCTAGGGCACAGTTTAGTAAAGCTGTACCGATTCGGTGGACGATAACGAGCGTAGGCCGTCGATGGATTGATAGCTAGCAATATCGTCTCGATTCGAGCTTGAGGGACCAGCAAAGAACATGAGCGAAGCAGGCAAGGATGCAACCGCTCGCCCACAATCGACTGAGGGCGATTCGTTGCCCGTCAGATCATTGGCCCGGGTTGCGCCGCAGAGCGCACAGTTGGCAAAGGATCATGCGCTTCTGGGAAGAAGCGTATGGTGTGGGCTGGTGTTTGCTTTGGCCGTAGTGATTACGACGGTCAATTTTTTGCCGCCGGCTCATGTTGGCTATCGCGTTACGACTCAAGTGTTGGTCAGTCC
>JADLDX010000737.1 GCA_020846515.1 Pirellulaceae bacterium | reverse complement strand
GACGCCCCAACCTTCGCGGGTCGCATTACCCGTCAAAAAGGCGAAGTGGTCAGCGGTGCAGACCTCTAAGCTGTGGCTTTGACCGACCTTAGATCGCGATGACTTGCAACTACTCCGCGTGATGGACACCATACATGCTGGACACCCGAGCAGTGTTCGATCTGCGGAGTAGTTTGTTCGTTCTTTACATCCATTAGGCTTCAAGAGAGTCAATCATTCACTATGGTGAAGAGCAGTTATCTTCGTGTTGGTTTCCGTGCAACGCAGTGTCTCATGCTGTTGGTATCGACAACGCTGATCAGCGGTTGTTCCGATCCCTACGCTAACGAGAAAGAATGTTACGCCATCGTCGGTACGATTACGGTAGACGGCAAGCCGGTGTCGGGACTGCAACTGTCGCTGCACAGTGATACGGGTGTCGATCAAAAGCAGCCGACGTTTCCTCAAGGGCAAACAGACGCAGAGGGCAAGGTTAAATTCTCAACTTATGCTGATGGCGACGGTGCGCCTGCAGGCAGTTATAAGATGACCGCCAGTTGGCAAGACTATAATCCCGTTGCCCGTGGTTTCTCCGGTCCGGACAAGCTCAAGAAGAAGTACTCCGATCCCGCCACGACGCCACTGACGATTACCGTTACCGACCAAGTGCCCAACGACATCGGCACCATCGAATTGAAGACCAACTAAAAAAAGGGGTCAGGTCTATTTTTTCATATTTGCGTTCATTACACAGGGAGTCCGGTCGCATAAAAGAGACCTGACCCCTTTTTCCAGCAAAAGGGGATCAGTCATGGCCATGAATCGAATGACTCTTTGGGCAACGTGGATTGGGATTTGTTTGTCGACATCGCTGGCTACGGCTGCCGACGAGACCATTTCAGTGCGTGGTCATGCGCAGGTTACCTTGCCAGCCGATAGTGCGGTCATCACGGCGACCATTGACGGCCGCGCCATAGAGGCCGAGAAGGCCTTCGAATTAGTGGAAGAGAAGTCGCAGGATGTGGCTGACTTTCTCAAGCAATCGGGCATTGCCCTGGATGCAGTGCGTCTCCAACCGACAACTTTATCACGCTATGCGATTCGCCCGATGGCCAGCAAGGCTCAGCAATCTTCACAGGGCAGCGGAGCGAACAGGGCCAATGGTAACACCAACGAAGAAGGTGAGCGTGTGGCGTACAGCGCCACACGTCAGTTGTATATTTCCCTATCCGATCTGAAGAAACTGAACCTCATACACCTCGGCTTGATCCAGCGCGGTATCGATCGTTTGGACAAAGTTGAATTCAAGAGTTCAAAGTCGGTTGAGGAGTACGCCAAGCTGCGGCTGGCAGCGGTACGTGACGCTCGCAGCAAAGCGGCCGCGATGGTCACTGAGTTAGGCGCTGAGCTAAAGTCGATCCGCTCCATGGTCGATCAAAGTTCGCCATTTCCCACCAACCACACGCCCAGCAGTCGCACCGACGACAGCGATCCATTCGGTGGTGGCATGGGCATGGGCGGTGGATATGGGGAAGGCGCTTCCCCAATACCGACGTTGGTGACGCATATCGCCTCAGTCGACATTGTGTTTAATCTTGGCAAGACTGAATTGACGAAGTGAGCAGGAAAAGGGGGCAGGTCTCTTTTCCATCTTCGCAGAAAATAGACCTGACCCCTTTTCTCTATTGCGCAGCTTTTCGCACAAACACAAATAACATTGGCGCTGTAAAGTTCGGCATAAATTTATGCACTAACTTAAACGCTCTAAACAGTAAGGAGCTGCCGAAGTAGTAGGATGGCTCGCCCCATACATAGGTTACATGCAGTTCATGGCCTGGAAAGGCTTTCTTCAGCGATGACTTGCTGTTCATGCGATAGTAGGTCGGAAAAACGTCGATCTCTTTTCGCTCAGGTTGCACGCGTTTGAGGACGGCAGCGTGCAAACGGTTCGGGATCAAGTTAGCCGCCAATCGCAGGTAGCTGAATCCATTGGTCGTGCGCGCACAAATCCATCCGCCAGGCTTAACAACTCGCAGCAGTTCCCCCGCTACTTGATTCGGAGTTTCAATATGCTCGAATGTCCAATCGCTAACGATCAAATCGAATTGCGACTCTTCGAACGGCAAGGGCTGGCCCGGAACAAAAACTACTTGAGCCTGTGAAGCCCGATGTGTCTTAACAGCCGAATCAATATCGGCGGCCGTGACATGAACATCGGGTCCTCTAAGGTCTTGTAAAGAATTGCGGTACTTTGATTTTGAAGGGTTGGACACTTCATCCATAAAAGAGCCACGCCCAGCGCCGTAGTCCAGCACTTTCTTGGCCTGATCGCGAAGCATTGCGGCCTTCACCATTGAATAAAAAAGCAGCGTGCTGTCCTGGAGGGAAAAACGGTCGACCGCGCGCTCTGGCTGTAGCCTTACGAGAAACTGCTTCATTGTCCAAAACCAATTGTCATCGAGACGTTGCCATCATGACTTTTAGAGCTTTTAAGTGACTGCTAACTGGCAACATTGTGATTAGAAGACCATGGGAAATCAATGGGATTTCCAGGCGCTTCAGAGTTTCTAGGAGATTTCAATTCAGGCAGTTTGCATTGTGCGGGCTCTCCTTCGATACGACCATACCTAAGTGCATTTGCCTACTCAATCGAAGGTCAACTAAGTTTGGGCTTAAACGAAATCAGATAGGCGACGATCCATCTCCGCTACCCCTTTGCGCCGTTGCCTTAAATCTTCTACTGAATGTGGCTATTACGAATTGCGAAAGGAGTGTTCAGCGCGGCAGGTGGCCAGGGATAACTGCCTGGTTTGATCAGGAACAGTGGGTTATCACTTCCACATGCTGTGAGACACACAACACCATCACCCAACTCAGCGATGGCCTTCAACCTCATGATGCATAGTTCGCGGAGCAACGATGAAGCGGTGCGACCGCCTTCGATCCACACTTGGTTTAACTCACAGGTCCCGAGAATCTGGGCGGCAAGCTGTGTTATCCATTGCAATCTCGTTACGTGCGAGCCGCTGACCAGATCGACCGCGCGGATGGCCGCACGTCCCTCTGTCTCCAGAGCCTGGCGTACCACTCCTACGCATTCCGCCAGCGACCGATCTGGTGGAAAGGCCATAACTGGCCAACCCTCGCAATGACTTAGACGCGTTCCACTTACCAATAACGCCTTGGCATAGTTCTCCTTCAAGGCTTGGTTGCCGGGAACAACCGCAGCTTCTCGTTGGATGCCCAGGTGCTCAGCCACTCCAATACCTCTAAGGATGGCTTCGAAGAACTCAGCGCCGCCGGCGACGAGCGTCGTATCACGCTGATCCAGCCACTGCTGGACATGTCGATCAAGATCCGCTGTGCAGGCTACGTCCCCAACGGCGATCGGTGTGTTGATGGCACGACCGGGCGCAAGAACACTGAGCGATTCAGCTCCTGCCATGCTACATCCAAGCGTCGATTCCGACGAGCCGCTCTGTAAGAGACCGATCACATCGTCTGTGTGACGTGGATGTTCCGGGTCCAAAGCAAACTCGGTCTGGTGTAGCGGCTGGCCATCGATGGCAATTTTTCCTTGAATCACGTTTCGACGTTTACGAGGATTTCCGCATACGAGTAAACATCGATCCAATCCGGTCGCCTCGCGCATGGCCGCAAGTTCCGCCAGCACCGGTCCGCGCAAAAGGGAATCCACTTTCTTGTAGAGCAGTCCGTATTGCGCGTCGACAGCTTGCTGAGTGAGCTGCAAAACTTTGTCGAAAGCAATCTCAGGTGATTGCGATCGACTGTCGGCGTCCACCACGATGACATCGACTTCCGACGCAGCGAGTTGTCCAATCTGAACCTCAGCGGACAGACCGTACCTCAGGGCTGAACCCGCTACTTCGGCGGCACCGGTCAGGTCGTCTGCAATGACTACGATCTTCATCTGGTACTTACCCCTCGCGGGCTGTCTTGCGGCTATATTGGGGACAGGAAAAGGGGTCAGGTCTCTTTTCCGTCTTCAGCTCGCGGAAAAGAGACCTGACCCCTTTTCTGCAATTGTAAAGTAGTAAATACGTGCAGGAAGTACCTAGCCTTCGAGGCTGCTTGAAGCGCATGGCTGGTTCGGTCCTTGGGCGCTGGCGGTCGCTGTTTGTGTTGCAGTTCTACCTCAAGCTCGCCTCCGTTTCTATTTTCTCGTCGGCCATCGGTGCGCTCTTGAGTTGGCTGCTCAGCTTCGAAGGCAGTCCAGCTATTGGCAACACGGCGTTGATCGGTTTTGCCGTTAGTCCTATTGGAATGGCCAGCTTGCTGCTCATTCCCGCTGCTTACCTGGGCATCCTCTACTTTGAACAAGCCTGTATCTTGTACGTGGCGGCCGATCCCTCCGGTCGCGTTATCGGGTCAGGTCAACGAGCGCTGGCCAAATTGCCGAAGATTATGCAGCTAGCCACGATCCAGATCGCGATCATGCTAGCGGTCACCGCTCCGTTTCTGCTGATCGCGGGAGCCACGTATCGTTTGTTGCTGACCGATGCGGACATCAACTACTATCTGACCCACTGGCCGCCAAAGTTCTGGTTGGCGATCGGCATCGGAGTATCGCTGGTAGTGACCGCCAGCATCATTCATCTTCTGTTCGTATTCCGCTGGTTTTTGGCTTTGCCGTGGCTGCTAGTCGGAAAGGCAAACGCTGTCGACGCGCTGCGTTACAGCGCTCACGCTCGCAGTGCGCGGCCGATCGTCTGGCGCTGCATGTTGATTTGGATTGTGATTCGAATGCTCTGCTCCCTCGTCGGTTTGGTCAGCATTGGCTTGCTGACTTACATTGTCTTGGATAGTGTTGATCATCATCGAACGACCAGCGTACTGATGACGACTGGCTTATTGATCGTGCATACGGTGATTACGGCGAGCCTGACATCGATTGATCAATGTTGGCATGTGGCTGGGAAGTGGCAAGCGTATCGCTGGACGGGGGCGCCGACGGACAACGGTGAGGAGGGCCAGGATAGTGTTGCCAAGGTTGCTGTACCTCGGAAACGTGTCATTGCTTTCGGATTGGTGTTTTTAGTAACGGTCTTTCTCCTCGGGCTTGCCGCCTTTCAGCAAACATTGTCGCTAACGGATCAGCATGATGTGCAGATCGTGGCTCATCGCGCTGGCCCGAACCATGCCCCGGAGAATTCGCTGAGTGCTTTGCGATTAGCGATCCAGGCAGGTGCCGATGCGGCTGAGATCGACGTACAACTAAGTCGTGATGGGACCATCTTCGTCGTACATGACCGAGACCTCATGCGTTTGGCCTCTCTGCCGATTGAAGTCTCTAAAGCGACCGACGCGCAGCTTCAGGCTGCGGCTATTGCCTGGAAGCCACCGTCGACATCGCCACCCGAGCGCTTGGCCACGCTTGAAGAATTCCTCGAGGCAGCTCGAGACAAAATTCATCTGAGTATTGAGCTGAAGTACTATGGCTGGAACGAACGGCTGGCCATTAAGGTCATCGAATTGTTGCGCGCCACCGACATGCTCGATCAATGCGAAATCATCTCGCTTGACTATAGAGCCCTTGAGCAAGTGCGTCTACTGGAACCGAAGATCAGCAGAGGCTTTTTGGTTTCGACAAGCTTAGGAGATATTACTAAGCTCGACGTACAACTGCTCAGCGTCAGTCAGTCGATGTTCACTG
>JADLDX010000736.1 GCA_020846515.1 Pirellulaceae bacterium | reverse complement strand
AGGCCCCCTCCCCGACTGAGCTGACGCCAGTCGACCCTCCCACTGCTACGCAGCGAGAGGGTTAGTTCCGCTGCTGCGCAGCGGCAGAACTAACCCTCCCAGCGTAGCGTCCGGGAGGGTCGAAAAAACAGGCGCTACTGCAGCCTGTTTTTTCGGGGAGGGTGCATGCGCCGTAGAGAAGAGTTAGCAGCGAAGATCTTCACGAGTCGCGGAGCGATTCGTCTACAGCCCTCCCCGACTGAGCTGACGCCAGTCGACCCTCCCACTGCTACGCAGCAGGAGGGTTAGTTACAGGGTCCAGGTTTCCACGCGTTCATGGGCAGCCACGAACAACTTGCGTTGTTCAGCGTTCCAGGTTACCCCATGCACGTGACCATCGCAGCCATCTTGATGAACCAACTCGCCGCTTTCGGCATGGTAGAAGGTGAAGAAACCTTTGTTATCACCACCGACGCAAAGAATGTAGGGTGAGTCAGGTAACCATACGATCTGCTGGACAAGTCCCTTGCGTTTTTCATCTTCCAGCTCATGCAACCGCTTGCCGGCTTGCCAGTCGAAGATCTCTAATCGCGCGCGACCCTCTAAGTGATCGATGTTGTTGATCTTGCCTGAACCACCAACGGCCAGACGCTTACCATCGGGTGAAAATGCCAAAGAGCGAATGCCACCGATGGAATGTCGGCGGGCTTTCGGGTCCCAGGTATACATGACCGGCGTTTCCAACTCAGCACATTTCGTCCAGTTCTCTGTCGACCATATGGCGACATGGCCCACTTTATCGCCCGTAGCCAGATAGCGACCATCGGCCGAAACTGCCACTGCATATAACATCGATGGGAAATGGTGCGGCGTCATCGACGCATGATCAGAGAAGTTGGCTTCACACGTTCCCTTGGCTACATCCCACACTCGGCAGCGCATATCGTCCGCAATGCTGACCAGCCATTGGCCACCAGGAATCAATACCAAACGCCGAATCCACTTGTCGTGGGCTGTGACGGTCCGCTGAGCTTGTCGTGACTGCAAATCCCACCAAACTAATTGGCCATCGTAACTGCCACTGATGGCCAGATTGTCATGAGTGACCAGCCCCGTGACGTAACTGCGATGGCCTGTACCCGCGTACCGAATGCGCTCTGGTTTCTCAACGGAGATATCCAGCTCATATACACCAGCGTCCGAACTGCCGACGACCACATGCTGGTTGTCATTACGCTGCGCGATGGCCAATAGAATATCGCTCGAACGCACCGTCTTGTCACGCTTGAACAGTTTGGGGTCCAGCGGCATGGCTGTGGTAGCTGTTGTTGTTTCTGGTGTTGTGTCTGCTGTTGTTTCTAGGGGGCTCATGCCAACACCTCCTTGATCGCTTCGCTACCAAAGTCAACGATCGGAATCGGTCGGCTGCCAAGCATCGTTTCTTGTTTGACGTCGATACCCAGCGCGGAGAAGATGGTGGCGAACAGGTCGCCTGAGTTGGTTTCGCCTTCCACTACGGTTTTACCATCGTCATCCGTTTTACCGTAGACAGTCCCACCGCGAATACCGCAGCCCGACAAGGTACAACTCCAAGCGCTGGCAAAGTGATCTCGACCCAGGCTGCCGTTGATTTGCGGTGTGCGACCAAACTCTCCCAGCGTGATCACCAGAGTTCGTTCCAGCATGCCACGCTGCTTCAGGTCGTCTAGCAAGGCAGCCATGACATAGTCCAGATCCGCGCACAGTTCGCGGTGCGTCTCGAAGTTTTGACCGTGGCTGTCCCACCAAGCCCGAGCAACTTTGACGAAAGGCACGCCGGCTTCCACCAATCGTCGAGCGGCCAGGCATGGCTCGCCGAATTGAGTGGGGCCATAGTGATCGCGCATCGCTTGCGGTTCCCGTTCAATATCAAACAGATGATCGCTGGCCATCAGACCCCGCACACGCTGGTAGGCAGTCGTGTGGCTATCGACGACGTGATGATTTAGTTGACGTGTAAACTGTTGTGACAGGTAGCGCTGCAGATCGGAACGTTCTTGATGATCAACATCTTCAATAGAGTTCAGTCGCTTCAGATTCTCCGGAATCATGCTTTCGGTCAGGAACATGGGGTTGTAACGTGCACCCAAGAAACCAGCGCTACCTTTGCGGCGGCCTTCGGTCGAAGTGTACATCTCGACGTAGTCTGGAACTCGGCTATCGATGCGCGCCAGTTGCTGAGCGATAACGGCGCCTAAGTGTGGGAAATGCACGCCCGGTTCACCAACTCGCCCGCGATCCATTAATTCATACGCTTGACCGTGGTCGGCGATCTTGGTATTGAGCGAACGAATGATTGCGGTTTCATGCAAGCGCGAAGACATCTTGGGCAGCAGCTCGCTGATCTCGATGCCTGGTATGCAGGTTTGAATTTTGGCGAACGGTCCACCCGTGTGCCGACCAGGTTTAGGATCCCAGGTCTCGAGTTGACTGGCACCACCGGCTAACCACAGCAAGATCACACTCTTGTTCTGCTTCTGCAACTCTTCGGCAAACGCCGGTTGGCCCAGCAGGTCCAGTCGCGACATGTTCGCAGCCACACCAGCCATACCAAGCGCGCTGGCGCTGAGCATTTGGCGTCGGGACAAGCCGATTCGCAGATCTCCAAACTCCATGACCGGTTCCTTTACGGTTGAACTTATCGACGGTTGCCCAATGGTTAAATTGAAACTCTGTGGCTAACTCGAAAATTAGTGGTTAAATCGAAATTCGGCCGAAGTCAGCAAGGCCCACACAAATTGAGTGATCGCTGCGTCCGCGCGGTCGGCTCGCGCTGTCAAGTAATTGGCGATTGTTGACTGCTCTTCCGCAGTAGCGGCTCTACCAAATACGCTTGCATACGCCATCTGTACCAACTGGTTATGATCGTTGATTGACTTTAAGTGCCCCACCAACATGTCTGGATTGCTGGCCAGATAATCACGTTCGGTTTGTTCATTGTTGCTCAGCAGCAGCGCTTCTTCGACGCCGACTTGGAACAGTTCGCCTGGTATCTCGAAGCGTCGGGCAAAGCCCTCACTGCGTTGCTCCCATTGACCACGAACGGCCAGCCAATCATCGGGTTTGGTCATCCCTGGCAGTTTTTCGGGATTGCGCGAAGCGATCCAAAGCGATAGCGAATATTGGAATGGTGTCAGAGCTCGGGGGGCAGCCACTGCAAAGGCTTCGGGGCCAGGTTGAGGTGTTGCATGAGGCCATTGCGCGGAACGCGCATAAGCGTCGCTCAAGACGATCCCGCGCATCAGCGGCTTGGGATCGTAGGCGGCCTTAATTAGTTCATCGGTCAAGCGATCCAGCAGTGCCGCGTGGCTGGGCGGGTTGCCCGAGTGCATTTGATCCAGTGGATGCACCAGTCCACGTCCCATCAATCGAGCCCATATACGGTTGGCAAAGTTACGCGCCACCAACGGTTGTGACTTGACGTCGCTACTGGTCTCAAAGGCTAACTTGAGAAGCGCCTCGCGAGGACTGAACTCTGGTGACGGTGGCGGATCGGCCTTGTCGTCTTGCTCAGCTTTCTTCAACTGATCACGAATCGTTTTTAGCTGATCTTCGCTACGGGTGATGGCCGGTTCTTCGACCGTTTGGCCAGACAAAAACATAAACTTAGAACGCTTCTCTTCGCCCTTGACGGTTGTGAACTTCAATTCCCCTTCAAAGCGTTCGGCCAATAAGCCGCGGCGCGTGCCGAAGGTCCGCTTGAAGAACGAGGCGTAACCAAAGTAGTGATCCTGTTGCCAGTCAGGGACCAGCGGATGATCGTGGCATTTGGCACAGGCGATGTTAACGCCGAAGAGCAGCGAACTGCTGTCGTTGGTCAAGGCGTCCAAGTTGTTGACACGTTGACGTAAAAAGGCCACCGCTCCCTTGTCGTCGGGGCGATGCTTTTCTGGCAGCAAAATTTCACGGACCAAAGCGTCGATGGGGCGCTGCTGTTGCATGGCCTCCAGCAAGTAATTTCGCCACTCATTGTTCCATTGCAATTGAGCCAGCAGGAGAATGTCGAGCTCATTCCGAAGATGAAAGGCAAAGTCGGGCGATGCGAGCAGGCGGTCGACGAGCTTTTCTCGCTTGCCAGCCTCTGTGCCAGCCGCGGTGTCCGCGAGAAACTCTTCCCGCTCTTTGGCCGTGGGAATGCGCCCAGCCAAATCGAGCGTAACGCGGCGCAAGTATTGAGCATCATTTACGATTTCCGCCGTCGGCCAATTCTGATCGGCCAGTTGCAGACCAATCTCGTGGTCGATCGCCTGGGCAAGTTGCGTTCTGCTGCCGACTTCAGGTTCCTGCGCGGCCATGCGCGGGCTCAGACCAACCAGGCTCAGGCTGACAAGGAGCATCAGCCCGCTCAGGCAAAGGACATGTGGCGCTCTAAAACACATCGTGGATCCATTGATGTGAGGTGGGTACAGGTGGGTCAAGAGAGGATCGGCCGGCGACAGGGCTGGCGGTGGGTGGGAGGGGTTTTCATGAGCCTAGTAGTTTTTGCGGGGGTTGTCAATAAAATAAAGGTCTTTCGTGCGTCCAAATCGGGATCGAAAGGAAACCAACGGTGCAAAGAAATCTTGTAGTTTGGGGCCTGTGCCTGTCGATCTGGGGGCTGCTGGCACCCTGGGGCTTGGCCGATCAGTTCATCCTGTTCGACGTTACCTTTACCTACACTAAGATGGACGCCGACCATTCGACTCCCAGCAAGTCGCACTATTACGTCAAAGACAAGTTAATCAGTTCCGATCGCCCTAAGGATTGGACTTCACCGGTCGATTATCGGAACGGTACCGCCCATGTGCGGTTAGAGGTGCTGGAAAAACCGAAGGGCAACGAGCCGACGACTTGGACGATTTGTTACATCCCTAACGCTGGCCAAAAGAATGGTTATGGCTGCCTGGGTACCGATGTTTACCGTGATGTTGGAGTCTATGACAAAGACATCCCGATGACCAAGTTTTGGGAAAACGACTCGATCATTTGGAGCAAGGGCATCAAGCAGATGGACCTGGTCATCAAAGACAACAGCGGCGGCGGTGGTCATGCGCACAAGCGGGCCGACCACGAAAAATTCTTTCCTACGAAAGTGCGCATCACGCTGGTCCAAGTCTCCGCCGGCGCCAAGTACGACCCGAGCATCATCCCGAAACTGCCGTGAGCAACATTCTCCGGGCTAGTTCGCAGCGAATCGTTTTTACGCCTGGATCGTAGCTTGGGCACTCTTGCCCGAGTTCAAGCTGACATGACGGGCAACTTTTTTCTGTCCTCCGTTTTTCTGTCTTCCTCCGGCCTCTACAGGCTGGGGCTTTACTGGGGCGGGCTGGTCGATAACGAAACTCTTGCTTTGAAGAATTGAAGACGAGAGACAGAAAAAAGGGGGGCAGAAAAAGAATGCGGACGGACAGTCACTGATCGAAAGTTACAGTCCCGTCGGCGGCGCTCGGCTACTTTACCAACTATGAACGCAAACATCATCTGCGGAAGATGTTCAATGATGTGCGACATGT
>JADLDX010000735.1 GCA_020846515.1 Pirellulaceae bacterium | reverse complement strand
GCATCATTATTTGGAGATGCTGACCGCCATCAACGACGCACAAGTGGACCGCATCGCTCGCGGACGCACCATGACCGTCGCGCAAGTCCGCGAACTACAAAAGCAACGCATGCTGCTGCCTCAGGAGGCTCTGTCGAAAGGCTTGGTCGATCGTTTGGCTCCGTACGGCTCGATGAAACCTACCGTCGAAGAGATGATTGGCAAAAAACTGGAATGGACAAAACCCAAAGCGCCGCCGAAACGTGAGATCAGTATGTTTGAGCTGATGGGGCGAATCATGTCGGGCGACAAAAAGCCTTCTGCCATGGTCAAAGAAGGCACGATCGCCGTGTTGCACTTGAGCGGTGCTATCGAAGATGGCAAGAAAGATTCACCCGGTTCTATAGTTTCGGGGCCAACGGTCAAAGCCATCGAAGAGCTAATTGACAACGAGAAGGTGAAAGCGGTTGTCGTCCGCGTCAACTCACCCGGCGGCAGTGCGACGGCCAGCGAGGCGATCCGTCGCGCTTTAGTCGCTTTGGCTGATAAGAAACCAACAGTTATCTCTATGGGCGAGATGGCTGCGTCCGGTGGCTATTGGATCTCCTGCATCGGCCAACCGGTGTATGCCGAAAAGGGCACAATTACCGGCTCCATCGGCGTGTTCTCTCTCAAACTGAGCTTGGGTTCACTTCTGCGTAGAGTGGGAATCCATGTGGAGGCGATCGCGCTGGACGATGCGGCCAAGAGCGATAGCATCGATCGCGTCTGGAACGAACAGGATGCCAAAATCATGCAGAACTTCGTGGACGATGTCTATAAGAAATTCCTGCAACTGGTCAGCAAGTCTCGCGGTCTGTCGGTTGAATCGCTTGGCGAGCTCGCCGGCGGACGTGTGTGGTCAGGCACGCAAGCCAAAGCTTCCAAGTTGATAGATGAGATTGGTGGCCTGGATGATTGCCTGGCCGCCGTGGCCAAGAAGGCTAAGCTGGAAAAGTACGAGGTCATTCATCGCCCTGTGGTCAAGTCAGGCTTCGATCTACTGGAGTTGTTGGGCGAGGAAGAGCCCAACGAGATCGAGTTGCAGCAGTTACTAGGCAACCCGATGATTCAGTCTCTGGCTCGTCAAGGCTTCGACTTGAGCATTACGCGGACATTGCTCAGGCATGCTCTGCAACCCAGGACGGGCGTCCCACAGGTGTGGGCACTTTGCCCTAACGAAATTTTGATCAAGTAAATGTTGCGACGTCGAACTTAATGTTGTCCGAAAACCGTGGGCTAGCGCGCTTGCGGCCAATCAGCCGGCACGCGTTAGCGTCCGGTTGAGTCCAACTGAAGATCGACTTATGTGGTCGAAAACCGTGGGCTAGCGCCCGACGGCTAATGAGCTGGCACGCGCTAGCGCCCGGTTGAGCCCGCCTAAAGATCGAAGCCGACATAGCAAAATACGCACATCCACCAGCTTAACTGTCCGATAGGTGCAGAGGTCGCGCTCCCAGATCGCGAATGTGAGCGCGCTGGATGGTTAAGCACATTTCGATCAGGTCTTGTACGATCGGAAGCAGCTGTTTCCATTCGTCTTCTTCGCGGATGTCAGCCAAGAGCGGAGTCAATTGCTGGGCCAAGCCGGCTATGCCGGGTAGATCGTGACCGGCGGCGGTGCGACCTAGTTCGTTGAGCTGTTCACACAAGGCAGCACGCTGTCGCGATTCAAAGCTGCGAATAATACGCTCGGTTTGTTGACCGATTGAGATCGCCAGCTTGCCTGCTAAATCGCTGCTGCCATGTCGGCTGTCTAATCGCCACCCCAGCTGCAAACCAACAAAACGCTCCACCAAATCTCCATCGAACTGCGTGCCTGCGCATCGGCGAAGTTCTTCAAATGCCTGTTCGGCCGGACGCCCGGGGCGATAGACGCGATCGGTAACCATGGCATCGAATGCATCGACAATGCTAACGATGCGAGCTCCCAGTGGAATATCTTTGCCGATCGGCAAATCTGGCGCCTGACGCAAGCCATCAAAGCGACAGTGATGATATTGGACGATAGCGGTCAGGTCAGCGCAATCGAAGGACGAGTTGACGATTTCGACTCCAACTCGCGCGTGAGTCTCCATGATCTTCCATTCTTCAGGTGTCAATCGATCAGGCTTTAGAAGCACTGAATCGGGCACCCCAATCTTGCCTATATCATGAAGCAGTCCGCCAATCTCCAGCACATACAGTTCCGTTACGGACATCAATCCGCGACCCAAGGCGACACTCATTTCTGCTACCCGCTGACAATGGGAAGCGGTGTCAGCGTCGCGATAGGCCAAGGCTGCGTGCAGAGAGGCGACGGCGTGGTATGGAATCGCTTGCACATCCGATACTTTTTTAGCAGCGGCTTTTTCGTTTTTCTTCATCTCGAGCTGTTCTAAATCGCTCGACCAACTGCGACACGCGTTCCGACCGCCATGCTTGGCAGCATAAAGGGCCTTGTCGGCCTGTTCCAGCATTTCCTGGAACGATTGGGCACCGAGACTGCTATGGGAGATACCTACGCTGGTGGTCACGGCATAGGGTGTAGCCAAACCGACTGCGATGGCGCGACGAACGGCTTCACCGATCTCCTCGGCAATTGCCTGCGAGTGCTGCGCGACTACACAGAACTCCTCACCACCATATCTCGCTACAATTCCGCGGTCACCCACTGTGCTTTCCAGAGTGCGCGCGACGTTCTTCAATACGAGGTCACCTACCGCGTGCCCGTGCGTATCGTTTAGTTTCTTGAAATGGTCTACGTCTAGCATCATGCAGCCAAACGGTATGCCTTGATCTTTGTGTTCTACCCAATGTTGCTCCAACCGCTCGAACAGTTCGCGACGATTCATGATGCCAGTGAGGGCGTCGCGCGAAGCCAATTCACGCAAGCGATTGTTTTGAGCGCGGATTTGCTCTCGCGAGGCTTCCAGTTCCTGCATGGCATCGACCAGCGACTGACGTTGCTCTTCGAGAATGGTCACATCTTCAAAACTGATCAATGCTCCAGCTAACTTTTCGTTGCTATCGTAGACCGGAGTAGCATTGACGACGAACCACTTCTCAGCCGCTTCGGCGGTTACCAACGATAGCGTTTCACCGGAGCAGGCTTCGCTGCGCTCGATAGCGCGATGCCAAGGCAATGCTTTGGGGCGATCCGTTTGCCAGTCAAACGCGTCCAGTGTCTCGCCGACCAACTCACTGGGAACCTTCGCGAAGAAGCGAGCGAACGCTTCGTTGGCCAGCACAATTCGTTGCTGCGCATCCAGTACGACCACGCCCCCAGCAATCGTATCGAGCGTATTCTTGACACGACGCGGTACGGAATTGCTTGGATCGAGCACTTTTAATGTGCGTTTGAGGACGAAGAAAAACGAAATAAAGTTAACGCTCGACGCGGCCAGCATCAGGAGCACGCCATACATCAACGCCGACCAGGTCGTGCCACTGTCGCCAAAAGCAGCTTCCAGACTTCCCCAATCGCGACCGTCCCGCCGAATGGTTATGCGAATGTTGCTAACATCCGAACCGTCGCCGGCTTTTAAATGCCAGGCCTCGTCGTGCGGACCAATCGCAGAGACCACATGGCCGTCAAATCGCACGATTCGAGCGCTAACGGCTGAGGCAGTGTGCTGGCAGAAATGCTCCAACTGCTGCTTGACGGCCGATGAATCCTGCCGTCGCATGTGCAATGAAGTCGCCACGGCCAGTTGCTGGCACACGCCAGAGCGCGACTCGGCCAACCGTTGCAGACGCACGCCCTCGATGCGATCCATACCAAATAGGTAGTATGGCAGCAGCGATAAGCCGGCCAGCATGAATGACAATCGGATCGTTGTCTTAAAGCGTTTCATCGCACAGCGTGTTTGCCTGACCTCTCACCGATTTTGAAGTCGCAACTGTAGATGACCTCAATTGCCCTCCAGTAGTGTCGGCATAGTTAGGGCCTGGCACGGGAAGGCTAATCCATATAGTTCCCCAAAGGGCAAACGAGCCTGCGGAAAATGCTAGCTGTGCGGTCTTTAATGTGGCTCCGCATTTGTAGACGAATCGCTCCGCGACTCATCAATCACTCTTCTGCATGAAAATTGCCTAAGCCCGGCGACTGCCCGATCCGGGATCACGACCGGCACTGTCGAGGTCAGACAGCGAACATGTTGTAGCGATTGGGTAAACTTTGCCTATGACGGCTCTCGCGGCATTTGGGTAGAGAGAAACGTATGTGCACATCTTGCACGAAAAACGCACGGAGCATCTGTACAACGCGGTGTCGGATGTAACGTTCGCCCTGCTGATGGACCGAATGGAAGGATAGGGGATCGACCGGTCCGGCACTAGTCACGGTCGATGATATCGCGTAAACGGATTCACGATGACAGCAGGGATGCTTCGTAGCTTGGGGGCAGGCTTCGTAGCGATTGTGCTTATATGCATAATCGAGGGGGCTACCCATGCGCAGGTCGACCAACAGCCCCAGGCTGGGAACGCCCGCAAAATCAAGGTGGTAGATCTCACGCCCCCAGGTCCAAACGCTCGACCTTCGAATTCCGCTTTGCCCAGTCGTACTATTTATCCAAATAACGTTACCTACCCAAACGGCTCTGCACGCTTATACACGACTGCCCAGCCTAGTCAAACTCAGACTAGTCAAACTCAGCCCAAT
>JADLDX010000734.1 GCA_020846515.1 Pirellulaceae bacterium | reverse complement strand
TGATAGATGAGGCGACTGCCAAAACGATGGCCAAGATAGACAAGGAGGAAAAGGAAGCCGACAGCGAGTCAGAGACTGATGCTCAAGAAGACGGCATGGATTCCTCGGGCGAAAAAACAGATGCAGACACGCGTGGGAAAGAAACAGGCGATCCCACGCCTTCTGCTGCGCCAGCGGCATCCCCAGAGAAAGAAAAAGCTAATCCACCAAAACGTGCCAGCGAAGTGATCCCGGGCATATCACCGACGGACGCTATCATCGGTGGCGAGATTCCTTCCAAGAGTGAGGCGGCCGACGGAGACTCTAAGAGCAAGGCGTCGGAGCCTGAGCTTGTAGCGTCGGAGGACAAGTCGGATGAGATGGATGACAAAAAACTCCCGGACGATGGTTCTTCCGAAGAGCATTTGTATCTGCTCAAGTCGATTACCGAACTGCTCAGTGAAGATACGACTCCCACTGATTACGTCATCAAGAACCTGTACGTGACCACTGGCGGGAGTGGACGCGCTCGAAATGCGCGCGTGCTCAACATCGCCTTCCGGCATACTTCGGAGGAGGATTGCCAGACGATCACGCGTGCTATCGTCAATCGCTACCAGGAGTTTGTGAAGTCTAAGTTCAAAGACATTAATACTGACGCACATACGTTGATCGAAAAAGCCAAGAAAGATCTTGAGAAGGAAATCAGTGATCTCGAAGCAGAATATAAAAAGTTTCGTGATAGAGCCCCATTACTTTCGCGAGGCGCAACGGGTACGGATATTTACACCACGCGATACGAAGAGTTAGCGGCTGAGTTTTCGCAGTTGGCCATCCAACGCGATGAAGCGGCTGGCCGGCTGGAGATGGTCAAAACGAGTTTGACAGACTTTAACAAATCAGGCGCACACAGTCTTCAGAAGCTGGCCTTGATTGATCAAGGCAATGCCGAACGATTGGGTATTCTAGTTACGGTAGAACGCGGCAAAGCTGAAACGGCGGCTTTCCAATCAACACAGCCTGAACGCATGGCTGGCGCCACAGCGGAATACAGTCAGCTATTGACCTTGAAGACACGATTGAGTCAGTTGACCGCCGACTTTGGTCCGGAGTACCCAGAAGTAAAGGCGCTCCGGCAGCAAATTGGCGAGATGGAAGGTTTTTTAAGCAAGAAGCAAAAAGAGTTGTTTATAGGCGAAGACGTCCAGTTGACCCCTGATGACGTCATGAAAGCCTATGTGAGCATGTTGGATCATGACCTTCGAGCTCTAGATCAACGCTCGCAAGACATCGACAAGCAAATGCAGATTGCCGAACAGAAAGCCAAAGCGCTGGTCACAGAACAGTTGGAAGATGAAAGCCTTATTCGGGCTCGAGAACGGAAAGAGGAACTGTATGATGCAGTAGTCCAACGCTTGCGAGACCTCAATCTAAAGAAGGACCAGACACCGCTGATTTTGGAGTTAATTCAAGAGCCTACCTATCCAGAAAAAGTGGAGCCTAAGGGAGTTATCGCAGCCGCCATTTCAGCTTTGTGCGCATTGCTAGTGGGCGGTGCTGGCGTGTTGGTGGCAGAGTTGAAGGACCGCAGTGTGCACTCACCGGAAGAGTTCGAAGAAATGCTGGGTTCACGCGTATTGGCTCACCTGCCGAACTTCCAGAACGACGCCGAGATCCGTAAGCTGCAACGCGTTGCGCGCAAGCAGAAGAGCCCGTTATCGCCTTCGCTATTAACCTTTTACGCCCCCGATTCGCGAGCCAGCGAGACGTTTCGCGCCTTGCGAACACAGGTCATGTTTAGTGCTGGTGGCGATCATAAAATTTTGGCTACCACCAGTTCCAACCAAGGCGCAGGCAAGTCGATGCTCTCGTCGAATATGGCGATCTCGATGGCCGGCTTGGGGTCGAATGTGCTGTTGATCGACTGCGACATGCGTTTACCGCAAGTTCATCGATTGTTTGGTGTGTCCAATGAAAAAGGCCTGGCCGACGCAATTGCTCATCCGGAGATGGTTGATAGCTTGGTGGTCCCCAGTGGCGTGCCTAATCTGACGCTTTTGCCATCAGGTCAATCACCAGCTAACCCTGCAGAGTTGCTCAGTCGTCCAGAGTGTAAAGAATTGTTAGAGTCTCTACGTCAGAAGTACGCTTACATCATTCTGGACTGCCCGCCGGTCTTGGCCGTTTCCGATCCTTCGATACTGGCACCGATGGCCGATGGTGTCTTGTTTGTGTCGGTAGTCGATAGCGAGTCACGTCCGAAGACGTTGCGAGCGAAACGAATTTTGGAGGGCGTTAATGCCAAGATTATCGGCATCGTGGTCAATCGAAGCGACGAGTCGTCCCAACGTTACGGCTACCAGGCCTATGGATATGAAAGCACAGGCGCGACTGACAGTTACTACGCGGCACGGCCTGTTCGCTGATAAGTGGATGGAACTCCAACCAGTTGAAGAATTTGTTCGCCAATCGTCGTTCCACCAGATGTTTTGCCGAGGTCGAGCTGTGCTTGAGCAAAGGGCCTGCGTTGGCTGAGCCATTAGAGTTTCGGGTGCCTACCCATGGGAACGAAGTGCGAAAAATGAAAGAACAGGCTGAGGAGATCCACTATCTAACACGACTGGTTGGCTCATGACGGCCTGGGCAACCACTGTCGGTTTGCTGTGCCTGTTTTGGTGTGTCATGGCTTGGCGCTATGGTCCTCAACGGGCCATCGGCTGCCAAGTCCTCCTGGCTTGTCTCGTGCCATCCTGGAGTCAGTGGGATGTTATGGAGGGCGTGTGGCTTGATGGTCGCATGGCGGCCACATGTTTTGGATTACTTGCCTATTGCTTTCATCCGCGAGCCACATATCCAGTGCGACTAGGCGTGCTGGACGGAGTAATGCTCTGCCTGGTGGCTGTGCACTTGGCTTCGGACATCGATAACAGCGGCTGGTCGATGGTCTTGCCCTTGAGAGTCTATGGCGAATGGTGCATTCCCTATATAGCCGGACGATTGGCGCTGCAGCATCGAGAGGACATGCGGTTCCTGGCACCCTGGGGTCTGGCGGTCGCAACCATACTGGCCGTGGGTTCCATTTTCGAGGGCTTCAGTGGTATGCATCCCTGGGAGTGGATTTACGGAGAGCGTAAATACGACGGCATCATACGCGACCAGCCGCGTTGGGGCATCACGCGGGCTTGGGGCTGCTGTGCTCACCCCATCTACTTCGGTTTCCTGCAACTCATGTTCTTGCCTTGGCTGTTGCGGCTGTGGCATCGACGGCGTCCAGTGTATTTTCTGTGGGGCTTGCCTCTCGTCGGCTTGATAGGTGTTTTTTGTACCGGTTCGCGGACACCCTTAGTGGCCTATGCGGGCGTGATCTTGATGGGGCTGTTCGTGTTTGTCCCGCGGTCCCGCTGGCCTTTGGCCGTGGTGACACTTCTCGCGGGTGTGCTGTTGTTTAGTATGCGTGACCAAATAACGGATCTGGTTACGCGCTGGGGAGAGACTGTCAATCGGCGTGATGTGATAGTGGTGGACGGTAAGGAGGAGCAAACCAGTGGAACCATGGCGCGCTGGTATTTGCTGAAGATTTATCAAAGACCTATGCAGCAGGCATCGTGGTTGGGATTCGGGACAGAGAGGTGTTCCTCTTGGCCTTTAGACGTTCCCGTTGCACCTGAGTACACACAAAACGTCAAGAAACTGCTATTTGTCGACAATCAGTACGTGCTGATGATCCTGCGGTTTGGCTGGTTGGGGGCGGCTGCGTTTGCTTTAGCTTTGTTGTTGGCGGCACTCGCCTGGTTTGATCGCAGTAAGTCGAGCTTGGGTAGTGATGTCGCGGTGAGCATTTATATAGGGATAACCATTCTGGCCGTGAGCGCGGGAATGGTTACGGTATGGATGCCCCACGACATTGGCTTTCCATTGCTATGGTGGATGGGGGCAGGCAGTAGTTATTGCACCACTCGAAAGTCCGAGAAGTAAGGGCTGATCACTTTTGCATTCCTTTTTGGCGCGATTGGAATAAACTGGTCGCATACCATGCATACCTTGCCAACCAAACTGATCATCAGCCAGAAAACGGTGCTCCTTTGAACGCAGCCGGGCTGATAGCCACTGATGCAGATGAGTCTGAGCCGAATCGCCAAGAGCCATCGGCAAAGGGTCAGCGCACGCTTCGTGCGCGAATGCTCAAGGTCTTTGGTGCGCATACGCTGGGCAACCTGGTTACGCTCGCCGACCGCTTTCTACTGCTGCCCGTCATGCTGTCGGTTTGGGGGCCCAAGGTGACGGGTGTGTGGCTGACCATCCGGTCTTTACCGGCGGTCTTGTCGGTAGGCGAGCTTGGTTTCGCCAGCGCCACCGGTAATGTGATGACGGATCGCGTGGCCAGTCAGGATTGGCCGGCAGCGTCTCGCGTCTACTGGGCGACATCTCGACTAATCAATACGCTTTCGCTTATCTGCTTGCTGGCAACCTTGCTGGCAACGCTTGGTCTGCCATTATCCGATTGGCTTAAAGGTCAGGCTTTAGCCTCCTGGGAATTCAATCTGGCGGTACTGTTGATGGCGTTGTACACCGTCAGTATTTTCCAGACTCAGTTGTACTATGCTGGTTATCGTTCGATCAATCAACAGGCTACGGCAGCTTTCGGTATCCATGGTGTGCGAGTGGCTGAGCTGATCCTGGTTGTCTTAGCGTTGATCTTCTGGCCCAACGTCTGGGCCGTAGCATCCGCGTATGTGATCGCCAGGTTGACCGGTGCATTAGCACTGCGTTGGAATCTCTTGCGTCAGGCGGCCTGGTTGAGCAAGCATCGGCAGAGCGATTGGTCAGAAATTCGTCCGCTCATTAAACCTGCGTTGGGCTTTGCGGGCTTGCCTTTGGCGCAAACGTTTCAGTTGCAAGGCAGTACTTTGGCCGTAGCCGCTGCCACCAGTCCAGAGATGGTCGCTGCCTTCACGGCCATGCGCACCCTGGCTCGCTTTCCAATTCAGTTTTGTGCGGCCCTGGGTCGTACGACCTGGCCCGAATTGTCCCAAGCGCTAGCCAAGAAAGAATACGGCAGTGTATTGGGGCTGCACAAACGCATGATGTGGCTTTCGTTGATTTTTGCCGTGGGTTCGATTGTGGGGCTTTTGACACTTGGGAACTGGGTTTACGGCCTATGGACCTCATCTCGGCTGGAGTTTTCCTTTGAAACATTTGCCATCCTGTCCATCACGGCGGGATTAACAGCCTACAGTACCAATGCGATGAATGTCCTTAATGCGCTGTCATTGCATGGTCGAGCCTCAGCCTGGTGGGTTACGTTGGCTCTGCTATCGGTAGCGATTACCGTGGCTATACCGAATTGGCTGGGTATGGTCGGAATCAGCGGTGTACTTTTGGTTTGCGACATTTTGGTATTGGTCTATGTGCTTTACGCTACGGGCGAGCAGATTCATAGGCTCAAGTCAGCGGAGCCCCGGTCCTGATGAATCAGCGTCGTCCAGCTGTGTACTTCTCGTTGCAAACGCAATTCGAGAACTTGGGTGATTGCATAATCAACGAGCTAGTTCTCCGGGAGCTAGCCAAGCATGCTCACGTCAAGATTGTTCAACGGCGGGCTCCATCGTGGTTGCTCGATCGTCTCAATCGAGTAGACGGCGTGGAGATTTTCTCCTCCAAAGCGCGATGGTTTTCGGATCTTTTCCGGCGCATGGTTACGCGTGGACCTATCGTGTTTGCATTCAAGCCGGGCCACTATGTATGCCCATCCAAAGTGCGAGGCGTAGCCTACAATACCGCCATGGTCGCCTTCTGCGGCCTTTGTCGAGCGCAGGGCGGGAGCGTTATACGTTCGGGAGTTTCGCTGGATCGGTACGGTCCGTTGCAAAGTCGACTGCAATCGATGCTAGGACGACTGCACACTAGTTATGGCGTACGTGATCAGGCGTCTTTGGAGTACGCACGGCAATTGGGTGCCGTTTCCGCGCATTACAGTCCGGACATGGCGTTTCTCTTGGCCGATGCGCGTGACACCAGCGGTTTGGACGGAGCTCGAATGATAACGGCCGAAGTGTCCAGGCCCAAGTTGTCGCTTTCGTTTCGCGCACAAGGTCCGATGAAAGATTCTGCTTACCTGGCACAGTTGGTGGAAGCCACAACCCGATGTGCCAGCTTGAACCAACTGCAGCCAACCGTGGTGGCACAGGTGACATATGACCAGGCCTTAGCCTATGAATTAGCCTCGTCCCTGAATTGTGATGTCGTCCGTTTTGAACAAACTGAAGCATCTGTGCGTGGCATTTTTACCAATTACTCGGAGAGTCGGTTAGTTGTCAGCAATCGTCTTCACAGCCTGTTGTTTGGTTGGGTAGCGGGGGCTATACCGATTCCATTGATTGAGAACCATCCGCATGGCAAGATCGTTGAGCTCTTCAAGCATTTGGGCTTGTCTGAACTGATACACTTTGCGGATGATCTAACGGGTTTGCCGGCGCACATCGGCAAAGTGGTGTTGGAAGAACCACGACGACGAAAACAGTTGAAGAAGATTTTCCAGGATCAGCGGCTGATACTGCAAGAGGCTCTCGCAAGTTGCTTCCCCAAACCTGCTTAACGATGACACAAGACACGATCTAACATTTTATGACCACTTACGAGTTCTCGTGTTTGATCATAGCCTTGATGGCTTGCGGTGTGATGATAGCCACCTATCTCTACCTGCGTAGGCCAGCTATTACGGCGCTGGATGGGTTCTTCTTTTTCTTTGTTTTGCAATACGGTCCGCATACGCTGTTCCTGTCGCCCATCCATCGTTTGGGCAACGAGATTTCGCGTGATACTGCTCCGATGTTCTTGATCGGCATGACGGTGGCGTATCTGCTGGTTAGTTTGGGGTTTATGCTGGGGCAGCTATTCGATTTTACACGACTATCACGGAGCTCCTTTCCCAACTTGTTCGGTCGCGGCATTCCGTTGATCGTGTTAACAGCCCTATACATTGTGCCATTCGCAGCTGTTCAAGGGCCTGGACTGGATACGACACGCGAATACATCAGCGGGTTCTTGGGTCAATCGCAGTATAGCTACGTTGAAATTCGTCGCGTGATATTCGCTGAGTCGCCCTATGAACAACTGGCGAGCTTGACCCGTCAAACCACCACAGCCGTACTGTTTGCCTATTTGGTGGTTTATGCGATTCGCGAACCCGCCATACGACTTTTATGCATACCAACCGCCGGCGTGCTGTTCGTCATGTGTGGTATGCAAATGAATAAGTTTCCGTTCGTGTACTTCTTCGCCTTGACGTTCATCGTGGGCTTTACTTATTGGCAACAGCGTCAAACTGGTCCAATGTCAGCGGCCAAGCGGGCGGTGATCTTTAGCATGTTTGCCATCTTTGCCTTTACATTGATTGGCACGCTGTACAGTCTTCAATACAACAACGATGAGGGTTACTTGTCGGTTGGCGATATTATTGAGGTAAGTTTTTATCGACTGGGATTGGTTAGCTCTGATGGCCTGCGACTATGGTTTGACTTCTTCCCAGAAATCGAACCGTTTACTGGTTTCAATAACATCGGAATGATCGCCGATGCTTTCGGGCAGGCTCCAGTTAACCCAACGATTGCCATACCCGAACGATATGTGCCCAACGTGCTGACGACTTTTCAAGCGGGCTTTGTGGGCTCGGGCTACGCTAGTTTTGGCTTTGTGGGTATCGGCGTTAGCGCACTGATTGTTGGATTATTCGTGGCGATGATTTCGCGGCTACAATGGGCCTTTCGATTTGACCGGGCCGCGCATCCCTTGCTGTGCGTATTGACACTCAATATGTTCTTCTTTACCACGCGCGAGCTGCATACGGCGGCCTTGTCGGGAGGTACCGTTTCGGTTTTAACGTTGTTTTTGACGATTCATTTTATTGCTGCCAGCGTTAGACGGTAACGACATGAAGTTTGTTTTAGTTCAAACAGCCGTCGGCGATTATCGGCGTGAGTTTCTGAACATTGTACAGGCCCGTATGGGTCAGGATTTTCAGCTACTGGTAGGTGAGAAGTACTTTGATGGTACGACGATCACCCGGGTAGATTTGGGAGCGAATCAGCTCAGAATCAACAACCACTATTGGCTGGGGCGGCGAATGTCCTTTCAGACGGGGCACTTTGCCAAAGTCCTACGAGCCCAACGAGCCATGTTGGAGTTAAACCCGCGTATCCTTTCGAATTGGCCAATTATACTTGGACGTCGGATGCTGGGACGCAAGACGGGTTTATGGGGTCATGCGTGGCCACGAAAAGGCAGAAACCAGGGTGGAACGCGACTACGCGACACCATGATTCGCCTGGCTGGCAACGTACTGGCCTACACGCCGCGCGACGCGGCCGACTTTCGTCAACGGCTACCGCGAAGCGTCGGCGTATACTGCGCGCCGAATGCCTTATATCCAGAGGCTGAGATTTACGATCGAGCAGTTGGCCAACCATTTCGATTTCTGTTTATAGGACGCCTGGTGGAAGCCAAAAAACCGGAGTTGGTACTGAGAGCCTTTGCGCGCGTCGCAGCGCACATGCCAGGTAGTCGCTTGTCGATGGTGGGTGCTGGTCCACTGGACGAGTCGCTCAAAAGTCTGGCTGGGCAGTTAGGTGTGCTTGAACAAACCGAATTCTTGGGTCATGTCAGTGACAAGTCGCGATTGTCTGGCCTCTTTGGTGAATCGGCAGCCTGCTTGTCGCCAGGCTACGTAGGGCTATCAGCCATTCAGAGCTTTTCGTTCGGCACTCCGATGCTCATTGCCGACGACGAACCTCATGCACCGGAGATAGCCGCCATCACTGCCGGTGAAAATGCCTTGTTCTTCAAGTCAGACGACGAAGTCGATTTTAGTCGGATCATGCAAACAATTTGGGATCAACGCGAAGCCTGGCATGCCAAGAGGCCATTAATCGCTAGTTTCTGTCGGGAAAACTACTCCGCCGAACGGATGGCTGAAGGTTTTATGGAATTCTTCTATGACTGAGCAGTCACAAATCGATAAGCGGCCCGATAAGGTCATTAGTTCATGGCTCAAGCCCTTGCGCACGTGCCTCCGCGCTTCGCGATTGGCTTGGCATAAGTTTAAACTGCGCGGTCGGCTTACCTATGGACAGAATGTATTCCTAGGGAAACGCTGCTACCTGTCTCCACCTGAGTTTATTCGCATAGGTAACAATGTAGCGATCGGCATGGCCACGTTTGTCGAAACGAACTTGGAGATTGGCGATGATGTTTTGATCTCTAGTCATGTATCATTCGTGGGCAATGATCATCGATTTGACGACCCCAATCAGAGTGTTTTTTGGAATGGCCGATTGCCGCCTTCGGTGGTGGTGCTGGAAGGTGACAATTTGATTGGCCATAAGACGACCGTCGTTGGCAATGTCCGAATTGGTCGAGGATGTATCGTTGGTGCTGGTGCAGTCGTAACCAAGGATCTGCCACCCTACACCATTTGTTGTGGTGTGCCGGCTCGACCGATTCGCGATCGCTTTCCCACTTCGAAACCCTCTTCGAAACCTACTACGGCTGCCCAGTCATGAGCACTTCACTAATCAAGACACGCATTCAGAAACTATTTCTGTCGCTAACCAGACCGAGTTGTTGGCGCGCCTTGTCTATGGGAGTGGCTCCAGCCATCGAGCACTTATCGCTCCTCAAGACGCTTCCGATCGATGGCATTCTCGATGTGGGCGCCAATCGCGGTCAATTCTCACTTGCTTGCTGTCTGAGCCAACCGAAAACGCCAATTGTTGCCTTTGAACCGATCCCGGGGGAAGCCAAAACCTTTCGAGCAGTGCATGGAGATTGCAACCGTATTGCGTTGATTGAGTCGGCTCTAGGAGATTCGCCGGGCCAAGCCACTCTTCATCTCAGCCGAAGTGCTGATAGTTCATCGCTTTTGGCAATAGGTAAACGGCAGACGGAGTTGTTCCCAGGCACTCAAGAGGTTGATTCCATCACCGTACCAGTCCAACGCTTGGACGATTTGCGCCAGCACTGGAACGGCCGCACACGACAATTGCTGAAGCTGGATGTACAAGGTTTCGAACTGAATGTCCTGCGAGGGGCAACTGAGACACTGAAGTCCTGTGCCTTCGTGTACGCTGAGTGTTCCGAGGTCACGCTGTATGAAGGCCAGGCATTGCGGCCCGAGGTATCGAAATTTTTACAAACTCATGGATTCAATGAGTCGGCCAGCTTCAATGCTACCTATGATGGCCAGCAATTGATTCAAGCCGATTATCTGTATGTTCGCTGAGAACCGAACAGCGCGCCCTGATTGCCCTGGGCAGCCAATAAGTTATACGGAGAAGATGATGGAAAGAATATTCGTGGCCGGCCATCGAGGTATGGTCGGCAGCGCCGTGGTACGTGCTTTGAAGCAACGCCCCGGTTGCGAAGTAATCACTGTCGATCGAAGTCAGATCGATTTGACTCGAGACGATGAAGTTGATGCGTTTATTGAAGAGCAGCAACCCGATGGCATCATCTTTGCCGCAGCCAAGGTCGGCGGCATCTTGGCCAATAATTCGTATCCTGTTCAGTTTTTGAGCGACAACCTGCGCATGGCTGTCAATACAATCGATGCTGCGCACCGTCGTGGGGTTCGCCGTTTTCTGTTCTTGGGTAGCACGTGTATATACCCCAAGCATGCACCGCAGCCCATTCAAGAGAGCTCCCTGCTGGATAGTCAGTTGGAGCCAACCAACGAAGCGTATGCTCTGGCGAAGATCGCCGGTTTGAAATTGTGTCAATATTATCGACGTCAGTACGGCGCCATGTATCACTCGGCGATGCCGACCAATCTATATGGACCTGGCGATAACTATCATCCGCAAAACAGCCATGTGCTGCCCGCACTTGTTCGGCGTATTCACGAGGCACATCAGGCTGGAGACGAGCAGATTGTCATCTGGGGGACAGGCAGTCCTCGCCGCGAATTCTTGTACGTGGAAGATCTGGCATCAGCCCTACTGCACTTATACACGCTGGACAATCCGCCTGACTGGGTCAATGTGGGCACAGGTGTTGATCTAACGATTCTCGAACTGGCTCAGATGATTTGCCGCGTCGTCGGTTACCGAGGCAACATCGTAACGGATCCTACTAAACCGGACGGAACGCCACGCAAGTTGACCGATATCTCGCTCCTGCGCAGTACCGGTTGGGCACCGAGCGTTGATTTAGAAGAAGGCTTGCGTCGCACGTATGCCAGTTTCTTGCAAGAGTCGGCCGACTATGCCTTGCGAGCAGTTTAAGCTGTGAACTAACCCTCCCGCTGCGTAGCAGTGGGAGGGTCGACTGGCGTCAGCTCAGTCGGGGAGGGTGCCTCCCGTGCTAACCAAGGTTCGAAGCACTTCGCTGCTGACTCGCTTGTGCGGCGCACGCACCCTCCCCGAAAAAACAGGCTGCAGTAGCGCCTGTTTTTTCGACCCTCCCGGGCGCTGCGCTGGGAGGGTTAGTTCTGCTGCTGCGCAGCAGCGGGAACTATCATACCCAACGCGTCCAACACTCTACCGGTGTGCGACGATCGCGGAGCTTGCTGGTGGCCAGTTCCGCGTCGCCAAACTCGCGTGGGAATAAAAAGATAGCCCCTAAGAGTATCTGATTGGTAGGTATACCCAGCAGTTGGAACGTGCTGGGCAATCGGAGCACTCCGCCGCTGGACCAATAGTTGGAGATGCCGCGGGCCGTGGCGGCTAACAACAGGTTTTGTATCGCAGCGGAAGTAGCGGCGATATGTTCGACATTGGCCTGCGTGAGGGCAAAGCCAGCTTCGTCACCCATCGGCGTGGCCGCACCCGCGTTGGGAAGCCATGTGGCCAGGATGAGCGCGTCAGCGGCAGCCAGCATAGCTGGGATCTTGCCGGCATTCTCTTTGGGTAATTGCGGATGCAGGCGGCGGCAGGCCGCTGCGTCCAGCACATGAAACCGCCACGGTTCGATACCCGTGAGCGTGCCAACGCGATGCTGATCTTCGCACGCGCGATGAAACGGTGCCTGACCGGCCAGAGTCAAGATCTCGGTCACTGTTTCACGTAAGTCCCGCGTCGGTAGATCGCTGGTAGCCAGGATCTTTTCGGTCTTGCGTTCGCGAATGGCATCGTCTGTGAGCATAATTCCTCTGGGCAGGTCGTCCCGATTGACTGGGAAAGAGAGTGCAATGACCTGCTTAGTTGAATGGAACCTCTGCGTTAGTGGCACTGGTCCACTCACGCGTTCCGTACACTCGTTCCCCTGGACGGCTTGCCGTCGTCAATGATGTTTACGTTCATCGCATCACTGACTGCGGATGGTGACGGCAAGCCGTCCAGGAGAACAAGTTACTTGAGCGCACAGACTGGTTGAGAGCAGACCGAGCCATTTCAATCTCTTCCAACCGAAGGCTTGCCGTCGTCAATGTTGCTACGTTCATCACAACACTGACTGCGGATGGTGACGGCAAGCCTTCGATTGGAAGAGCAGGGCAGGGGCTGGTAAATTTCAGTCGACAGACTTAGTTGAAGTAGCTGTCTTCTTGCGGGCGAATCGTCATGCTGCGATTGCTGATGAAAGGAGCCGACACAGTGGTTGCATGCAGCGTTTCGTCGCCTGATTGGATCTTGTAGGCGATTCCGACGAAGGCAAACTCGGTGTTCATCAGTGCTAGACCAATCGGTTGTTCCAAGCCATGCGAGAATTGAGCGTTGGCAACTTCACCGATCACCTGATCATCGACGAGCACTTTATCGCCGACGTTGGGTACACGAGTGGATCCCTCGACGCAGAAGCCGATCAACCGGCGAGTTGGACCCGTGCCAAGCAGAGCCTCGATCGCCTCCCGGCCCTTGTGATTGTCTTTCTCACGGTCGAACATGACACGGCAATTCAGCTCCAAAGGATTGGCCACCTGAGTGCCTTCCAATCGCATATTCGGAAACCGATTCTCCAGTCGGCAGAGGTCTAGTGTGGCGGCCCCGATCGGCTGAATGTGATACTTGGCTCCAGCCGTCAGCAGGCCGTTCCAGCAGTCAGCAACCTGATCGGCACTGACCATCAGCAAGTAACCAAACTCGCCAGTTTTGCCAGCCCGGATGATGTGTGCCGAGGCATTGCCGAGCTTTTGGTTCTCAAGCATTTCCAGGTAACGCAAGCCAAGAATCTTCACGCCGATGATGTCTTTGAGAAGTTCCCAAGTGAAAGGGCCATCCAGTCCAATCAGTCCAATTTCAGAAGTGACGTTCTCGATGGTTACCGAGTAATCACTGGTATTGGCTTGCAGGTAGGCTTGCACAGTTTCAACGCTGCAGCCTTCAGTCAGTAGCATGTAGGCGTCGCCCAGGGCAATCACATACGCTTCGCAGACAACCTCTCCGTTGTCGCCCAGTAAGAAGGAGGTCATGGCGCGACCAATGGGCAGTCGGGCGACGTCAGGCAAATTCAAATTGTTCAGGTAATCCAGAGCACTGCTACCTG
>JADLDX010000733.1 GCA_020846515.1 Pirellulaceae bacterium | reverse complement strand
GGACTGACCGGAGTTGGCACGAGAAGCTTCAGCATCGTCTTGAAAATATTTGCCAACTGCTGGACAGGGCGACCCTGTATACACCGCCGCAACGGATCGCAGTTGATCAGCTCCGTGAAATGAAGCGCCAAACTGAAGCGTTCCAGGTTCTGGGTACAGATCTGGCCACAGCTATCGATAATGCGCTGAACAATCGCATGTCACCAGTCGTGCAAGTCCTCGGTGACATCAGCACCAACATCGAGCAGTTTCGCAGCGGTGGGTTTGATCGCATCAGTCAGGACCTGGGATCAGCTCTGCGCGAGCACGCTGGACAAGAGATGCAGGCGTTGGCGCAATCGCTGACGGGCATGACAAGCAAGTTTGAGACGCTGTCGAGCGGACTTGCCAGTGTGCCACAGTCTCTGGAAACAAGCCTTCGTGACATTCGTCAGTCGTTCGAGACAGAACAGGAGGAAACGCGCCGTCGCCAGCGCGAGGCAGGCGAGCAAATGGCTGGTCAGCTGGAGCAGGTTGCCGCAAAACTGGAAGGCGTCACAGGTCAGTTCTCCGAAGATCTGGCGGGAACGCTCAGAAATACCATCGAGACAGCAGCCGATACCAGTGGCGCAGCTCTTTCAGGCGCATTTGCGAAGTTCGGGGAGCAAATGTCGCAGTCCGCAGATGAACTGGTTAATCGCTTGGCCCTTCTTGCAAACAACGCAGGGCCCCTCAGCGAAGCCATGGCGCGCGCAGCGGATTCCACAAATCAGCAGGCACAAAGACTGGAGATTGCCGGACGATCTACTGAAGAGGCCGGGACCAAACTGTCAGCGGCAATAACTGAGCTGAACGCAGCTCTGGCACCAGTGGCCTCGGCAACCCGCTCTGTCAGCGAAGCCGCTACCTCGATTTCTTCGGCTTTGAAATCGCACGAGTCCGCTACTGAAGAGCTCACTAGTCAGTTGATCGCTACAGCGAGTTCCGCGGAGAAGGCCTGGGAAAACTACGAAGGCCGTTTTGCCGGCGTCGACGATGCGTTGGGCAAGACGCTCGATGGACTGGTGTCTGCAACTGCCGAACATGCCACAGCCGTCAACCAACAAATCGGTGAGCTAGATAGCGAGCTGGCGAAGGCAGTAAGTAATCTCAGGGACGCACTTGAGCCGCTCGAGGAGCTTGCCGACGAAATTTCAGCCCTCCTTGAAAAGCTGAAGTCCTGACATGAGCGACACTTCGTTCCGACGCAGGCAAGGAGAGCCAGAAGAAGAGAGCTACTTCATCTCCATGTCCGACATGTTGGTAGGCCTCCTTTTTGTATTCATAATTTTGCTTGTTTATTTTGCAGTTACATTCAAGCAAAAAGAAGATTACTTAGTTGGTGCTGGAGAAGCCCGACGACGGCTATTGGAGCAGCTTGAAAAGGACATCGAGCAAAAGCTTCCAGGCGTGGATATATCGATTAATACGGAAACAGGCATTTTAAGGCTGCCTGAAGAGGTGCTTTTCAATTCTAACGAGTTTGAGCTTAGTGACCGCGGACGCGAGGCAGTTAGCCTCGTGGCGCAAGTACTCGCCATGCGCTTACCTTGCTACACAAGATCCACAAACTCAGCGCTGATTCGGTGTAACGGCCGAGAAGAAGAGCACAAGATCGATACACTTCTTGTCGAAGGGCACACTGACCGCGACCCCATCCGGGGGGACACGACTGGACTGGGCAATCTCGATCTTTCTGCCCGACGAGCTACACGGACCTATCTTGCCCTGACCCAAGCCCAGCCCGGTTTGGCGATACTGACAAACGGCGATGATGTTTATCCCACGCCAGTTCTCGGCGTTGCAGGCTATGGTCCATATCGACCAGTTTTGGGAGCAGGGGGGCGACCTTTGCCGGAAACGGAGAAGGCACGTCATCGCCGCATTGATCTTCGCTTTATCATGGTAACGCCTAAGAGCGATGCTGCCCAGGAAGCTGCCCAAATGCTGAGGTCCAAATAATGGCTGGCTTGCTCGCTGTTAGTGCGAAAATCACTAGCGATTGGGCAATGCCCCGCCCGCCGCAGATCCGGGCTCTGGCAAAGTTGACACGTGAATGGGGCGCGATGGGCACTGACGAGCGCGTCGACGCAGAGCCATGGCATCAATTTGTTCTGCGGGTTAATCCGTACAAGCCGTCCGAACTGGCTCGACGAGATCTCAGGCGCTTGGCCAGCGAAATTTGGGACCACCCAAACTTAGAAGACTGTGTTCCCGACCTTCTTAGACACTGTTCTGCAATCGCGAAACGGACACTGGATCGACGGCTTGCCCGCGCATATTGGAATCGATTCAAAGTCGGCGTTCCATTATTTGTAGAACTCGGATTGTACTGCAAAAGTCGGCAAAAGCAGTTGGGTTCTCCATGGAGCGAGCTCTCACGCACTATTCCAATTTGGGATTCCGAACTCGGTCCTGCTGGACTGGGCGACAGACTTTTGCGAGCCGAGGATCGCGAAGCATTCCTGGCAATGGCAAATCTACGCGTCCAAGACCTCAGCGGCGGCTTTGTCGACGCCGCGTTCGGTGCCCTCCTACAATCTCTCGCTGCAAAGCAGAATGTCCCACAGTCGCGGTCGGTCGGTCAGGTCGAGGGAGAGGACATTCTGAGCCTGGGTGCATCACTCGGTGAAAGCACGATCAAGGCGAATGCCGAGTTACTCGCATATGCTCTGCTAAAGCCCTGGATAGCGATGGATCCCAACGATGCCTATCGGGACAAAGTCATGGCGCTACTCCTGGACAGGCTTGGCGACCCCCGGACGTCCCAAAACAATTGGGATACCTTGGCTGAAAAGCTGTCACGCATCCAAGGCCTTCGTGATGCGGCAGAAGTTCTAAGGGTGCTGCATCAGTGGATCACCGAGAAAACAGTCCGACTCTTTTTTGATCTCATTGCTCGGACGACGGATCGCCCCGATCAGTGGAAAGAAAGGCGCGCATTCTGGGAGGCTTATCTCGACAATAAGTTTGTCGAACGTGCCTGGTTCGCTCTCGGCCAAGATGCGCGAGGTCTGGCCCAGATCGCAAAGTCATCGCATGGATTGCTATTCGGTCGGGTAGGCGGCAGCGGTGCAGCATCCAGCCAGTCCGTTCTGCTCATGAAAATCGGCGACCTTATTGTTGCCGAATGGAGCGACAACGGCCGCGCGCGCTTCTGGGTCGATGCGGCAGAGAACTCGAGATTTTTGCCAAAATTCAACAGCAAATACTATGAAGGCCAGACGCTGCGTTCGATGAGTGGTGGAACGGGGTTTGAAGCGATCGCTCACCAAGGCAAATGGTACAGAAAGTTTGCAGATCACATCGCGACCACAACACGCATACCTTACAAAGGACCAAGGCCGGTATCGCTATGGGGATGGTAGGATTTTCGTCGAAGGCGGTTCCTGAAGGCGAACTGCTCACACTGATCGGCCAAACTGGCGAAACTGTGCCATTCGACGATTGGACACTCAAAGCACCAGCGCATGCGCGCGGCATCGCTGCTGACTTGCTCGATCGTTGGGCCAATGATGCTCGCGGCGTTGACGGGGCGCCTTTGATCACCCCAACAGATGATGGCTCTGTGCTCCTCCACGGTTCCGTTGTTGCGGCATTTTCGGAGCAGGAAGCAGCAGCTCTCGCACTCCCACCTGCAATTCGCATTCAGTTGGAGATCGAAACATCAGGCGTGTTTGGTCGTCCAGGATTCCGACTGGAAACACGATGGGTTCGACCAGGTGGTCTGGCTGCCCGCGTAACTCCGGTTGCTGGTCGCCTGCGCTTCAATGCCCAGGATTGGCGGTTAGCTGAACCACTATGGTCAACGCTCGAAGCTGTTCGAGCGGTAAACGGCGCTACGGATGACGCCGGACAACAGTTTGCGATGTCGCAGCTCCGCGAAACACTGAGTGCCGCAGAAGGGGACATCCTGCATCCCAATGGTTTCCTCAAGCGGTTGCGAATTAGCTATGCGGCTGGCTTCTCACTCGATCTCAAGACCGATGGCAGACATTTTGATTTCGACCCCATCCTCTTCAGTCGGGCGCGGCGCAACGCTGCCCAAGAAGGCGAAATGCCAGATGGGGAGGATGACGGTCTGTTACCTCCGTCCCTTCAGCAAAGGTTCGTTGAGAAGTTTCGTGGGTCTGATCGTGCCCTCAATGCCTATCGGTTAGACGATTGCACGATTGTCTATCTGGACCCCGAACTTAAAGGTGCGCTCGAAATTGTGCGCCGCGCCCAAGGGCTGGATGAGGAAAGCCGCCGCAAGTTTGCGTTGAGCCCGAGGCGCTACATCTCTGAAGCCATGCCGGACGGCGCATTGGCCGACGGGTCGGTCGACGCGCTCTTTATCGAGACGCAGCAATATTCTGAACGGGTCAACGGCATCGACATCTGGCGCAAGCCGGTTCTGCCTTGGATCAAGCCGAAAGCGAACAGCTGGCTTCCCGAAAGCTTTGGCCTCTATATCGGTGATCCTCCCGAGGGCGAGCAAGTCGATATTGCTGCTGAGCAGCTCGATGAAGCCATCGACGCTTTAGAGAAAGCTGTCGTGGAAGGGCAAGATAGCGTCCAGATTGGGAACGCCACAGTGCCTGCCACGGCACAGGCATTGGATTCGCTTCGTGCCCTTCGCGATCGGATCACCCCTGTAGCCGCATCATCGAGCCCAGACAGTGAACCGACTGACCAGGCATGCCCATTGTTCCTGACAGTGTCGGAAAACTTCGAGCAAGTTGAGTATGAGGAAAGTGCCCTTGGTGCTGTCCAGGCCTTCACTAGCCCTCAATTCCCGAATGCGGTTTCCAGCGAACCCAAGGATCATCAGCGAACAGGCTTTAACTGGCTAGCAGAAGCGTGGGCTAACCGGATGCCGGGCGTGTTGCTCGCAGATGATATGGGTTTGGGGAAAACGTACCAGCTCCTGTCGTTCCTTGCATGGCTGCGCCATGATCAGCGCGTCACAGAACCTTTTCTGATAATTGCTCCTACCGGCCTGCTCGAAAACTGGCGCCAGGAAATGCAGCTCCATCTTGTTGAGGGCGCTCTCGGAGAAATTTTACCTGCATTTGGCACCAATCTTGGCCTGCTGAGGCAGGGCCGAGGCCGCGATACGCAGTCGGGATCAGCACAACTCTCGGCAAGCGCCTTCGAGGGCTATGGCGTGGTCCTGACGACCTACGAGACCTTGCGGGACTACCACATGAGTTTTGCGCGTCAGCGGTTTGCCGTCGCAGTCTGCGACGAGGCGCAAAAGATCAAGAACGCTACCAGCCAGATCCGCCGCGCTGCTACCACTGTAAACGCACGCTTTCGGATAGCGTTGACTGGTACGCCGGTAGAGAACCGGTTGCAGGATTTATGGACCATTATGGATTGGTCTTGGCCAAAGCTGCTTGGTGCAAGTCGGGATTTTGAACGCCGCTACACTGAAGACGATGCCGCTGCGCTAGGCGAACTTCGCGGCCAGCTTGTAGATCGGCAAGACGGGCGTCCACCCGTAATGCTTCGGCGCATGAAGAGCGAAGTCCTTGACGGTCTGCCCCAGAAGCGGATCGTCAAGCATCAGATCTATATGCCGCCCGCCCAGGCGGACCGCTACTCTCGCGCAATCGAACAAGCGGTAGCACTGCGCGGAAGTGGTCAACGGGGCTTGATGCTCAAGGTGTTACACGAACTGCGGAGCACCTCGCTCTATCCGGGAAGTCCGGACGGCGCTGAATTCGATCCAGCACATTCGGCAAGGTTGCAGGCGGTGTTCACGGCGCTTGAGCAGATCAAAATGGCCGGAGAAAAAGCACTGGTCTTCTGTGAAGACCTTGCGATGCAAGCAAGGCTCGCTGCCGAAATCCGTCATCGTTTTGACATTTCTCATCCTGTTGCCCGGATCCACGGCGGTGTTGGACCTCAGATGCGACAACAGATTGTGAACGCATTTCAGACACGACCAGCTGGGTTCGACGTGCTCATTCTGTCCCCCAAAGCCGGCGGCGTAGGCCTTACTCTGACTGCTGCCAATCATGTCATCCACGCTTCGCGCTGGTGGAACCCTGCAGTCGAAGACCAGGCTACAGACCGTGTCTATCGCATCGGTCAAACTCGCGATGTCACGGTGCATTTACCTCTGGCGG
>JADLDX010000732.1 GCA_020846515.1 Pirellulaceae bacterium | reverse complement strand
TATCAATCAAGCTATCCAAGGGAGATTTGTCTCGCGCCGCTTGGACCTCAATCACCCAAGGCATACCGGCTTTAGTTTCGAATGCGAATAAGTCGCTGTCGGTTCGCCCATCGGCTTCCGCGGCCATAAGACCGCGAACGCGCGCCGGAAGAGTTAGCACCTGAGCCTGCGCGAGGCGATCGTTCGGTTCGATCTCGGCCACGGCCTCGGCTGGTGGGGCTGGCATGGCAGCGGCTGGTTTGAAAGCGTTAATTGCCACGGAGTTAGCTGCTTCCGAAAGGTTTGGGTTGACCTGTTCCGAAGTTGCGATGGCCGGCGGCGTGACGGCGGATAGCGAACCACGGTAGTCGGCAACCAAGAATTGCTTTGAATCAGCACCCAGTTTCCCGATCCCTGTCGGGACGTCGTTGCAGCGAGTGATCACTCCGACTGGGCGCAAGTCTGGTAGCTGCCACAGTTTGACGGTTCGGTCTTCGGAAAGTGAGATGATTTGATCAACGCCGCGAAAGTAAATCTGTGTCACCGGTTCTTCGTGTGCAAACCGTGATAAACGCAGCGGGTTGATAGCGGGCTGGTCTTTCGATAGCAACTCCCACATACGCAATTGACGATCCGCACCACTTGCCAGCACGTATCGACCGTCCGGCGTAAACCTTACACACAACATCTCGCCTTCGGGTTGGCCCAACGTATCAAGACGATTTCCGTTACTGAGTCCCCAGAGTTTGATCGTCTGATCGCCACTTGCCGTCGCCAAGACTTTGCCTTCTGGGTCGATATCCAGATCATAGATCGCGCCGTTGTGTCCGGTGAACCGTCGCACAACTTGTTTGTTGCGCCAATCCCATAACCAGGCAGACCGATCGTAACTGCCTGTGCATATAAACTGTCCGTCGGGGCTCATCGTCGCACAATAAATAGCGTCGGTGTGACCTTGAATGCGCCCGACTACTTTGCGTTGCTGGATATCCACGATGACCACTTGACCACCGACGCCCGCCAGGCCTCCGCTGATCAACAAGAACTGACCATCCGAACTCATCCTCAGTTGATTGATTTTGCCAGGTACGTCGGCCACTTGAAACAGAACTTGCTGAGAAACTGCATCGCGCAATTCACAACTGCCCAGACGGGCCACCGCGACCAGTTTGTCGCCCGCATCGATCATCGCCGTTATGAAGCTGGCTGAGTCAGCATCGGCCAAAAGCATCGGCGCCTTTATTTGTTCATCCAGTGGAATAGAGTCGGCATCATTGCGCGCTCCAGCGGCAATCCACTGTTCGATAATCGCAATCTCGGCCGCAGTTGGCTGAGCTTCGTCCTCGGGAGGCATCTTGGGCTGCTGGACAGCTTTGATGAGCATCAGCAGTTTGCTTTTGCTGGCATCCCCTGAAGCTACAACCTGCCCGTCGGGTGTACCTTTCATCAGCGACTGGAAGGTCGCAACCGAGAAATCGCCTTCTTTATCCGCTTCGTTATGGCAGCCGCCGCAATACTTTCGCAGCAAAGGTTGAATGTCGCGGACGTAACTCGGTTCGAGTCCCCACAACAAACTTCCGCTGTTGGCCACTGAGATCATGATGACCCAGACAGTGGACCATTTGCAGTTCACAAAACGGCTAAAACACTGAATTGTTCGAACTAGCACCATCAAGGCTCCTCAGGACGAAGACGTTCCGCCAAGCCTCTATGGTACTCCAAAACATCCGTACTTTGGGAAGGCGGGTCCCAGGTCGACCATCTTCCCGTGTTGGCTGAGAATTTTAGCGGAGCAGCGCAAGCTGCCCGGTGATTCACGGAAATAAACCAGGCGGAACCGGACGGCTTGCGCCGATACCGCTTTCAGTTGAGGAACCGGACGGCTTGCGCCGATACCGCTTTCAGGTGACCGAACATTGAACGGTATTGCGATTACAGCGACAATAGGGCTGAATCCACTTGATTCTCAGTACCCAAGTCGTCAGCCGTCAGTGCATCCACTTCGCTGCTGGCCAGCGAAAGGGTATCGATCTCGCTCAACGCACTATCCACTGCACCTGGTTGCAGGTGCGTAGTGGCACTCACCAGCGAGGAAGTGCTTAGGTTCTGCTGCGAACCGAGAACTTGCCGTAATGCCTGGCTTGGCGAAAGGGAAGTTGCGTGGCTGGTCGCGGTGGAGGAAGCCACATCCGGAGCGGCTTCGCCTTCGGCTTTGAGGCCGGAAGTGGATAGCCCGCGACCGGTCGAGTTGGCATTCTGACTCTGGTTGGTTGAACCACCTTCGCCCTCACCACTTGCAGAGGAGGTGGTTACGGTCTGGAAGCCCAACGTGTCAGCTGCACCGGTAACACGCAGCAGTCTCGCGTCACCTTCCGTGGCTAGCACAGTCACTCGCGGATCGTTCAGCGGCAAGGCGGTCGATACGTTCTGATTGGACGCATTGGTGGCGGTGACCGTTAACGTGGTCACGGCCGCATCCAGACGTCCTTGAATGTTCGAAAAGCCCGTCAGGCCGTTACGGACGGCGTACCAACTTTCACCATTTCCCGGTGCGACTGCAAACAACACCGAGTTCACCGATGCTGAACCCAAGAAGTGGCGAATACTGATGTGCTGAGCTTTTAAACCGCCGATGGTCGATTTCAACGACGTGTTGCTGGTGTCAGCGGCCGCCGAGGTAATCGTCATCGAGTCCCCGCTGTCTTCCAAGAACGGCAACGCAGGACGCGAGATCGTATAGGTTCCTGGCGCGAGATTGTTAGCCTCAAAGGCTCCCTGACGATTGGTCGACAGGGTCAGCGTGCGCGCGGCACCGGTGAGATCCGTTCCAACCAGTTGCAGGTCGATACCACCCAGTGCGGGCGTTTGACTCGGAATCGAGGAGCTACTTAGCGATCCACCGATTGAACGCGGAATGAAGTTCTGAACATTCAGGGTCACTGATGCTGAATCGGTTAATGTCCCGTCACTGACGGTATAGGAGAAGACAACCGTGCCCGAACAATCTGTGCTCGGCGGCGCGTAGATCAGCGACTTTTTGTCGGTCGAAATGCTGATCGTTCCCTGTCCGGTAGGCGGTTGGGTAACGGCCGTTATCTCTAGGTTCTCGCCTGTATCAACATTCACATCATTGACCAGCACGTCCAAATTTGAATTGCCGGTCGATGATAACACGGAGCGAACATCGTCAAACGCATCGGGAGCATCGTTCACTGCGGTAATGGTGAACGTAACGGTTCCGATGGCGGTAGCGCCACCACTGTCGCGTAGCGTATAGGTCAGTACTTCTGAACCGTTAATATTTGGTCCGGGTTTGTACAGGACCTGCTTGGCATCTGCTGAAATCCTCAGAGTGCTGCCACGGGAGGACGAGGAGACGGCCGAAATCGAAATGGTCTCACCGGCGTCGGGCGTGTCATTGGTCGTCACATTAAAGCTGGCTTCGGCGGCATCTTCAACGCCGGTGAATGCATCGTTGACGGCAGTCGGCGGTGGGTTGGCGACTTTGACAGAAATCGAAACGGTACCGGTGGCAGTGCCACCGCGTCCATCGCTGAGCGTATAGGTGACAGTTTCAGTGCCCACGAAACCGGCGCGAGGGGTATAGAGAATGTTCAACCCGCTGGAACCAACTTGCACCGTACCGCCATTGCTCGGCGTACCTACGGCCGACACACGCAAGGTCTCAAGCGCAGGGGCATCAACGCCAGTAGCATCGTTGGCCAGAACATTGATCACATTATTGCTGCTGCCGGTGACAAACTCGGCCACGTCATTGTTAGCCAATGGCGGGTCATTCACTTCGGCAATTTGAATCGTCACGGTGGCCGTCAACGAGACATTGTCCTGGTTTCGGACGGTATAGGTAAAGGATTCAGCGCCGCTGAAGTTCGCCCCTGGCGTGTAGTTGAGCGACTTGCCATCGGCGGCCACGGTCACCGTACCTGGGCCATTGGATGTGCCCACGGACGTGATCGTCAAAGTGGCCGTACCAGTCACGGTGTCGTTACTGAGTACATTCAGCGACTGAACGGTCGCATCCTCATTGAAGTTGAAAGCATCATTGGCCACTTGGAAATTGGCGCCAACTGCCAAATCAACTCTGCCATAATCGACGTTGGCCGGTGGCACAGCCAGGGTTCGATCGAACAGCAGAATGTCGCTGCCAACCACATCGGCCGCTTCGCTGCGGATGTTGGGATTGCCAGCTGCCTTCGCGGTGAACGTGACCGTAGCAATCAGTTTTGGTTCGCCGTCGGTACGCGAAAGTCCACCAAAGGCCCCCAATTCATTGATCTGGCCAGCAATTGTTGGAGTACTTGGAGTTGGACTCTTTCCATTGTCAAATGGAGCCGCATACGTGATCGCGCCCGTGGCAATCGGTTCGACCACATTGGGATCAAACAACAAATCGATGTACGAGCCGAAGACACCGTTGGCCGAAAAGCCTCGCATGTCTTGGGTCAAGAAACGCACGCGGAACTGTTGACCGGTGGCTACCTGAGTGATCGGGTTGCCTTGCATGTCAACCACTTCCAAAATTACTTTGGCCAGTGGCGCTTCAATGACATTGATCGAAATGGCTTGCGTCTTTTCATTGCCCGCCGTATCGGTCAGTTTCAAATTGAACGTTTGGGTGCCCAGTTGTGACTGAATCGGAGTCCAAGCGATCACCCCCGTAGAACTGTTGATCGTCAATCCCGCCGGGGCATTTTCAATCGTGTAAATCAAGCCCTGGCCCTCTTCGGCATGTGCCAGGTTTACAGACAAGGGCTGTCCAATTTGAGCTGATGCAGGAATCAGGTTGGAGGCAACGTCTACGGGCGCGACACGATCGAAATTAACCGATAACGCTGGCGAAGGACTGCCTTCAGCACCGCCGGTGGTTTGTGTGGCGGTCACCAATACGGCACCAGTACCCAACCCCGCGATATTATTCGCCGTGACTACGGTTGTTGTACCAGTCGCGGTCGCCTGGCCAATGACAGTGTTTCCAACCTTGAGCCGAACGGTCGCGCCTGAGGTGGTACCCGAGACGGTAAATGTTGGCGCAGCGGCATTGGTGATATTGTCGGTCGAACTGGCACCGGTATCACTGGCCGTATCCAAGTCGATGCCCGTGGGAGCATTGGCTCCATTGACAACCACCGTCACCAACTGTGTGTCAACCGCTGGTGCAGACGTAGCGCTGGCGACTGTCTGCTGGACGCTAGCTCGAAACTGAATGGTCCCGACAAAATCGGTAGCCGGTGTGACTGTTACCACGCCGGTTCCTGGAACCACCGAGACCTGGTAATCACCCGCACTGACCTTCGCCACGCTATAGGTCACCACGTCGTTTTCGGCATATTGACTGGTCAAGTTAATAGTGGCCGGAGTATTGATCGTTGTGGTGACTGATGGAATCGGATTGAGGAATGGCGCCCCGTTGGCAGCATCGGCAATCGCTGTAGCCACGAACGATTGAGAAGTACTATTGCCTTCGGTGTCCGTTACAGTCACCGTAATGTTCGAAGTACCGGTGGCGGCTTTGGCCTTGAGCCGCACCAAACCATTTTCATTGTCAGTAAAGATCGTCACGCTTTCGATGACGATGTCGATATTCGGCGCATCGCCACTAGAGGTAGCGACATTGCTGATCGCCTCTCGTACCGCATCACCTTCGATCAATTGTCCGAAGACAGCATGATGAAAATCGAGGTGTCGAGTGGGCACTTCCGTAATAAAGAACTGCGAGCTACCCGTATCGTCCGCAGAAGTCTTGGCATAGGACAATACGCCAGATCGATTGTGTTGCAGATTGACGTTGAATTGGTCGTTGATGTTGTCGACCGTGGTCGCACCAATACCAGTCTGAATCATGAAGTTATTGATCACTCGATGAAATTCAGAGTTGGTGTAATAACCGGCGCTGGCCAGCTCAATGATTTTGTTTACCGGAGTTGCCGCTTCGGTCTCGTACAATTTGAAGACCATGTCTCCAAAATCTTTGACTCGAATGCGCATACTACGATCACCGGCGGGCACCACCTCAGCTTCGATTACGCTTGAATTGCTGGAGGTTACCGTGACGGTCAATGGATTGCCATTGGGATCGTAAGCGTCAACCGGCACGTGGAACGGCGAGCCCAGTTCGACGTTGGTGTTGTTGATCGCGGCGATCG
>JADLDX010000731.1 GCA_020846515.1 Pirellulaceae bacterium | reverse complement strand
GAGACAAGGTGTTCCCGCTGGGTGGCGGCGCCACCGCTACCGGGAAAATCGAAACGATCGCGCGTGATCGAGTAGTGATCAACGTCAAAGGCCAGGCGCAAACATACAAGACGAATGAGATCGCCAAGGTTGTATTCGATGACGAGCCAACCAGCCTGGAGAATGCCCGTAACTTCATCGCCAGCCGCCAATTCAATCAGGCAGATGCTGAACTGAAGAAGATTGGGCAAGTGAAAGACGAACGTATCGCTAAGGATATCCAATTCTATAAAGGTTATGTGTCCGCCAAGATGGCTTTGTCCGGTATGGGCGATCCGCTGGTTGCCGCCAAAGAACTGGCCGTTGCCCACACATCCAACCCTGATTCCCACCAAGCCTACAAGGCGGCGGAAACGTTGGGCGAACTAGCTATGGCGCTCAACAAACCGGACGCGGCCCTGGTGTATTACCGAGAATTGGCTGCGTCACCATTTCCGGAAATCAAGGCACTGGCCGCTTATAAGCTAGGGGATGTCGCACTGACTACGGGCAAATTGCCAGAAGCTCGAAAGTTGTTCGAGCAACTCCTGAGCGCTCAGGCCACCAACGCCGAGTTCAATCGGCTGAAGAGTCTGGCCGAAGTGGGCTTGGCCGTGTGCGACGCGCGTGAAGGCAAGTCCCACGAGGAATTGACCAAACTCCAGGAACTGGTGAAGAAGAACGACAGTACCGATCAGGCATTGTTTGCACGCATCTATAATGCAATGGGAGTTTGTTACCAAGCGCTCGGAGACAACCAACAGGCCGTATTGGCCTATTTGCGCACACATCTGCTGTTCTCTGGATCACCCGAATTGCACGCAGAAGCACTCTACCAATTGTCGGTGTTGTTCCCCAAAATTGGCGAACAACAGCGCTCCGCCGATGCTCGTCAGAAACTGGTATCCAGATATCCCTCTAGTCCCTGGTCGAACAAGAAGTAACTCTGAACAGAGTGTTTTTCATTACGGTGCATTCCCTATGATCAATCGGCGAACATTTAACGTAGCTGGTTTAGCTAGTTTAGTTGGTGGACTGACAGGCGGATTGGCCTGTCGGACCGGCCATGGATTTACGCAGTTAACGTCAGCCATGAAACCGAAACGCCTGCTGTTGCGGTCATCGTGGCAAGTCGTCAACATCGGCGACATCGCCCACACGCCAGGAGTGTTGGCGCTGCTTGAACAGTATTTGCCTGATACTGAAGTCCGACTGTGGGCCTCGGGCGACCTCTCAGAAGAGGTCATGGCGATGGAGCATCGCCGCTTTCCAAAGCTGAAAATCGTCAAAGGGTCTATTGGTGCGGAGGGTAAACCATCCAATGCTGATTTGGCCGATGCGCTTCAGTGGTGCGATTATCTGCTGCATGGTTCTGGACCGTCGTTAGTAGCACAACGCGACGTAACCGCGTTTATCGAGCACTACCAAAAACCATATGGTGTTTATGGCATCACCTATGCAGGCGATTTGCCAGAAACAGCCAAGGTCATGGCCCAAGCCAAATTTGTTTATTTCCGGGACTCGCATTCCCTGGAAAAAGCGAAAGCCGAAAAGATTGTTGGACCTGTCCTGGACTTTGCTCCCGATGGCGCGTTTGCGTGCGATTTGCGAAACGATGCGGCCGCAGCCGCGTGGCTAAGCAGCCACGGCTTAGAACCCGGCAAGTTCGCGTGTTGCATTCCACGCGCGCGATACACACCGTATTGGCTCATACGCCCCAATACCAAACTGGATGAAACCAAACAGGCCCGCAACGCGGCCATGTTCGAACATGATATGGCACCTCTTCGTGAGACGATTTCGACGGTGGTTCGCGAAACCTCTCTAAAAGTACTCCTGTGCCCCGAGGATCGTACGCAAATGGCGATCGGCCGCGAATGGATCTTCGACAAGTTGCCCGCTGATGTTCAGCAGCGTGTAGTGTGGCGTCAGAACTTCTGGTTAACCGATGAAGCCCTCAGCACCTATGTGCAGTCGGCGGGTATGTTTGGGCTGGAAATGCACAGTCCCATCATGTGCATCGGCAACGGTATTCCTGCCATCGTCGGCCGCTTTGCCGAACAAACGAGCAAAGGCTATATGTGGCGCGATATTGGTCTAGGCGACTGGCTCTTCGACTTTGATAAAGAAGAAGATATCGCTCGCGACCCAGCCGCCGTTCTCAAGATGCTCACCGACCGCGAGCAGTCCGCAACCATGGTCAAACAGGCCCAAGCCCTGGTGCATGCCCGTCAAGCCGCTACGATGGCACTCTGGTAGGCTAGAACTCTTGCAGGAACGAAGCTCTTGCAGGAACGAGCTTTTAGTCAGCCAGAGCTTGGCTATGTTGACCTAGGCGATCAGTATCGCCATTGCATACCTAAGTTCAGCGAATGTAGCCAGTAGTTCTGAGTGTTCAGGACGAAACTGGGCCGCGAAAAACCTGCAAACGGATCTGATAGGTTGACGGTCGAATCAATCTGACGACCAGGTTGAGCAACCTTGCCGATAAACAGGTAGTTGTAACCGATCGTGAAATCGATATTCTGCGTCAGGCAATAACCGGCGTTGAATCCAAACTCCGGAGCGATGACAAATGTTTCATCGCGGCGCGTTTGGTTGTTCGTGTTGCGTACCAGCAAGCCTTGATCTTCGGTGGTGACAACACCTGTCGAAGAGGTCGTGGTGGTCGAGCCACTGGCTGCAAATACTCTTTCCAAACTGCCCAGGCCCATGCGTCCCATGGCTTCAAACTTCCAATACGCAAACTGTCTCGAACTCATCAACCCCAAGACAGCTCCATTGAAGTTGTTCGTTGTACGAAACTGATCAGATACGGCGATCGATGTGCCGGTCAGAGGCGGTACGTTCCCCGTAACGGTCGTCGAGCTGTTGATGTTCAGACTCTCGGCAATGCGATTGTGCTGGTAACCCATCAACCAATCGACGCGGGTGAATCGGTCACGATACGCTAAACGACGCATGACGATGTCGAACCCGTCGACAGACGAAGCAGTGCCAACGCGAATGTTGCCCGAACTTTCGCCCGGGAAAGCCACTAGTTGAGTGTCAGCGGTAGCCACACCCGATGTGATGTTGGTGATTGGCCGGGCCAAGATCGGATTCGTGTTGCTATCGAAACCGCTCTCCCAAGATTGGTCTCCAGCGTTGGTATATCGAAATATCACACCACGGTAGCAACTCGGATCGAACCATGTGCCGACATTGATGCGCACGCCAGCCTGCAAATCATCGGTCGCCAGTTGGTTACCCACGAGGATACGCGTATTAGGGTCGCCCAATCGACCGGCGACGTTTGCGGCCGTGCCAGCGGTTGCTGTCGTTACCAGCGGAGGCAGGCCAATGCCCCGGCGCCAGAACAATGGAACTTCAGCCCGCACACTTAATCTACTAAGCAATTGGGAAAGCGGGCCACCACAGGCATCGCCGGCGAATCCACATGTGCCTGGCGCCAGGTCCGAGAAGTAACTTTCTCCGGTGCAGCGTGCGCAACCGCAACCGCCCGAGCCATTAGCGTGCGAGTAACTCTCACCGAAGCCCTCATCGAAGGAGGCCATGTTGTCGTCATAAGGTAGCGGATCAGGCGTTGGTTGGACGGCCTGCGGGGCTGGTTGTCCTGGACGAGCGGGCGTTGAGCGAGAAGGAGCTGGAACCGACGGAGGTGCCTCTGCGGCTTTGGGTGCCACTGGTTCTTGGGCCGCAGCGTCGTCATCGGCTTTCTCGACGATCGAGCGGGTCGGACCATCCGACACGACACGTACTCTGCCACCCGTGGCGCGAGCTCGTGTAGCGGGCGCGGAACTCCGCGATTGAGTGGCTTGAGTTCTGGGACGCGAAGTAGCGACTTCGTCATCGACTTGTTGCTGAACTTGATCGTAATAGAGCGGTCGCTCGGTACGTCCTGAACGCAACTGGGCCGAGGCATCTTGTGAAAGACCACTCCAAACGCTCGTCGACAGTGTTGCTAGCAAAGCCGCTCGCATGAGGTTGCGACTACCTACATGGGGTCGGTACCGCCAGGTTTGCTGCCACGTTCGCTTGAACATTCTGTGTCTCCGAAATCAATAGCCACCAGCCACACCAACTGGTTGTCTGTAGCTATTGAATCGGTTGTAGGGATAGTATCGGTTGAGCGAACTTGGCAGGATTTAACGATCAGGCTGACTTTTCACGCGCGCCCCTGTGGTCAACACAAAAGAATAGGGGTGCGCAGTCTGCGAGTTTTGGGCAATGTGCCCCAGGCTTCAATACGATCCCAGATCTACAACATGAGGGCTGCAACTATGGAGCCATAACCTCCAGTTCCAGTGGTGCGGAGGCGGCGGTGATTTCTTTGTCGCCTAGCTTGGTATTGGCTGTGAGTGTGATACCGGTCGTCTTGCCAGGTTTGGTGTCAGCAGCGGCGGTGAGCGTCACTTCGGCTTTTGATTCCGCCGCGGCGATAGTCAGTTCTGCGGCTGTCACACCCGCAGGCAGATTGGCATACTTCACGGTCACCGGCTGCGGCTCGCCGCCTTCGCGCAGGATCTCGATAGCCACTTTTTGAGACTGTCCGGGCTTCAATTGCGGCAAGGAACTTACGGTCAATTTCAATGGGTCGAACAAACGTACTTTTACGGTAGACTCGACTATTTGTCCGCGACCGTTTAACACGCCGTACCACAAGAACTTTAGGGTGCCCGTATCCACGCCCGTCACTGGATGCTTAACGGCAATGGACATTGTGTCTTTAACTAACTTGGGCGTTGCACTCCAGCCAGAGGGCACTTCACTTTTAATCAAGGTGACTACGTCTTTAAACTCTGCTTGTACGCGCTTGATCGTTAGATCGAATGAGCCATCTGCCAAAGAACGAGGTAAAGAAATCGGATCGGTCGGAGCAGTCATCTCGAAGAACGCAGGTTGGTCGGTCACGCCCGCGAAGGCGATCTGGCCATCTTGCCAAGGATGTGGATAAGGTACATGAGGCGCTCGTACGACCATTAGCCCGGCGGTACTCGCGGCGACAGTCGCCTCGGGCGCGAGCTTGGCTTTGCCAATCAATCGTACAGCCGCGAGTGATTTTGGGTCCAGACTGGCATCGCTGAGTAGGAATATCTGTGCGTCCTTGGCACCGGCGGCGACGGTTGGATTGAAAATCTGCAGTCCGGGCACTGGCGGTTCCAGACGCAGTTCAATTGGCCCATCATAGCCTGAGCGAGCCACCGTCAAATCGAAAGCCGCCGCGCCACGCGTGGGTTGCATCGAAAATCGATCGCGCGTTTTGGCATCGGGCTTGAGTGACAGCGCGAAGGGTGGGGCAGGACCGACATCGATATGGTAGCCATGTTCAGGACCACCGCGCTTGAGTAGATCTTCGACTTCGAGTACGTAATCGCCGTCGGCCGCAAACTTGGAATCGAACTGCCATTCGTCCGCATCGCCGACTGCTGTTTTGCCCACGACCTCACCGGCTGCATTGCGCAGAGTCATCTTCAGCATGGTTGGAGAACCGAAGCTCCGCGACTTGGCGGCGAACCGCCAGGTTTGGTCCTTAACGCCGACAAACTTGTAACAGTCGCGATCGGCAGGCTGTTCCAACAAACCGTTCAAGCCACGTGCTTGATCGATCGGGTTGGCTTCAGCCGGTTTATTGTTCGGTTCGGTTTCGAGCAATTGGACTGCATTGCTCAATCGCAGCGTCGCCGAACCTGGCGATCCGCCGGTTGAATGATGGGCAGTTACATTGACGTACTCTTTCCATGGATCACTCGGCGCCGTGATGTCTTGAGCTGCCAACAGGGTTCGGTCGACGCCAGCAAAAGAAACGGGCGAAGTACTACCACGTTGGACGAATGGTGGATATGGAAAGCTGATCAATGGGAAGTTGCCCAAACGCACGCGATACCGACCTCCAGCGGTAAAGCGATTGTCATGGATCTCAAGCAGGTAGTTCCCCGCTTTTTCGAATTGATGACGAAAGCGGCTATCGGGTGTGATCACGTCGTCGTCGATGCTACGTAGCGGTTGACCATCTTCGTTGAGTATGCGCACGACAGCGTCGAAAGCCGATCCAAACGGTTGTGCCAGTACTTCGAAGGTAATCGATTGACCTGCATCAGCATGGAATCGAAAAAAATCGTACTGTTTGCCATCGCTCACGGCGTCG
>JADLDX010000730.1 GCA_020846515.1 Pirellulaceae bacterium | reverse complement strand
TGAATCTGCGCGTGCGTAGTCTGCAGACTCAAGTCTGACTCGTTTAACAGTCAGCCGTAGGCGTACTCGTTCAACGACGTTGAGTACGCCTGCGGCTGACTGTTAAACGAGTACGGCTGACTGTTAAACAACAGATCGCAGAGCTTTCCAAGCTAGCCGTTATTGGGTTACGCTGAAGTTTTGTGGCAAAGGAACGGCCACACCGCGGCGTTCGGCCAGCGCATGTAATGCGTATTGGAAGTAGGGCAGTGGTACACGTGGATTGCGTTTAAGAGCGTAGGTGTATACGACGTTCACCATGGCGCGGGGCAACTTGCCTTGATTGACCAGTGCCACGATCTGTTGGACATACGCGCGCTGCTGGCTGTTGACAACGCGGAGGCCGTTGAGCAGTTGGTCCTCCAAGTTGACAATTTCGCCCGGCGCTACCTCAGCTTGATTGGCGTCAAAGTCCGCCACCTGGGCCTGAGCCGCTTGCGAGAAAAACAACACCGCCCCGGCGATAGTCAGCAAACGGAAGAACAAAAGTCTGGGCATGGGGTGCTTCCTTGCAATGAAAAAGGGGTCAGGTCTATTTTTTTCGGATAAACCTCGACTACTCCAGCGTCTCATGTAGCACACGCGTCCCCAGGTTTCAACAGCGGTTCTTTCGCAATCAGCCAATCATTCGCGGGCTGAGTTGTCGCCCGCCAGGTTGGTCTGGGCAATTCAGGTAATGCTGAGGTGCCATCAGCCGCAGCGGCGGGTGTTACGCCGCCACCGAAGTTGTCCGGGGAATTTCTTGCGCGACTTGAGCGATAATGGGGTCGTCGATGCGCGTGGCGCCAGCGACTGCGCCGGCAATTAATGCCAAATCGGCCAGTTGTACTAAACGTCTCGCTGTCCCTCGCGATAACTGGTGCAATCGAACGACGGCAGAGTCTGTAAAAAGCGTCGTGGAACCGCCACAGCGAGACAATGTAAATCGCAGGAACTCCCGGGCCTGCTGCACATCCCACAGTGGCAATTCAACTTGTAAGTAACTGCGCTCCAACAACCAACGACTGACGGTCGAGGCCAGGTGGGTTTCGATCGACAGTACGATACTGACGTTTTTGTCTTCTGCAAGTCTGACCAGGCGAATCAGATCGTTCTCGGCCTCGGCACCGCAGTTCTCGACATCATCGATTAACAGCAGCGTGTGAGCATCGGTACGCTGACAGGTGGTGAAACTGTCGCACAGGGTATTCCAAGCATCCATGGCCGAATTCATACGACGACCGCACGTTTTCTTGGCCAATTCGATTGCCAGATCGCCCGCCGACAAGCCCAGCATGGATACCAAACAGATTTGCGGCGCCGGTAGTTCGCTCTGACGCGGTGGCGAACTGAGCAGATGATTCAGTAGTGATGATTTCCCAACACCCGTTGGACCCAGCAGCGTCGCCAGATTACGCTTTTGTCCGCACACAAATTCAATGCGTGCTAACGCTTCTTCGACCGTTTGTCCACGGAAAAAGTGCTGGCGGCTGCTAGTGAATGGGGCCGCGTTCAACTTCCAGTAATGCCAGTAACTCACGCGACGTTCCTTTCATGAGTGCCCCGGTGTCTCCTGTGAACTTTCGCCACGCGCGTTTCACCGGAGCCATCCCTCATCTTTCTATCGGTCACCGTATTCCCTAGCTTCAATACAATCGATAAAGTTTATCAGCATGTCAGCCCCAAGATTTTATCTACCGCAACTTGCCACGGTCGCCAAAGTGCCCCGGTACTCCGGTTACTTCGATGGCCCCGAAGCCAGGCATGCAGTGTCGGTTCTACGACTGCGCGGCGGCGATCACTTGGCTCTATTTGACGGCCAAGGTGGCGAGGCACTGGCGCAGGTGGTCTCAACCTCACGCGATCGCGTGGAGTTCGAAGTTCTGCATTGGCTGGATCAGCAGCGTGAATTGCCGTTCGAATTGACACTGATGATTGCCTTGCCCAAGGGCGATCGGCAAAAGACGTTGGTCGATGCCGCGACTGAGCTGGGGGTTGGACGCATGATCCCTGTGATCACTCAGCGTGGTGTGGCCCAGCCTACGGAGAGCGCGCTGGAGCGCTTAAAACGCTATGTGGTTGAAGCCTCCAAGCAATCTGGGCGCAATCGATTGATGGCTATCGAACAACCGAAGCGCTTGCAAGATCTAGACCAAGACTCCAGTTCTCTCCGCCTGGTCGCGCATCCTTATGACGAAGCGGGACCGCGCATGCCATTGACTGCCAGGCTAACGGGGTCACCGCGTCCCACCAGCCTGCTGATCGGACCAGAGGGCGGATTTACCTTGGCGGAAGTTGAATCATTGATGGCGACAGGCTGGGAAGTGGTCGACCTCGGGCCCTCAATTTTACGTATTGAGATTGCAGCCATCGCAGCCGTAGCGATCGTAGCCGGCCGGTTTCACGCCTGTTCCTCGGCAACGCAGACTGTTCATTCGACAACTTCATTGCCCCAGTTTTGATGAAGGCAAGCCATGCGATTAATTTTGGCCAGTCAATCACCGCGCCGTCGGCAATTGTTGACCGAAGCCGGATACCAATTTGAAGTGATTGCACCCAGCGAAGGCGCTGAAGACGGCGATCCGGCCGGGGATCCCACCAGCGTCTTTGTGACGCGACTGGCTGTGCAGAAAGCTGCCGACGTAGCCATGCGTGTTACCGAGCCTGCGCTGATCATCGCTTGCGATACAGTGGCCGACTGCGATGGCGTGGTGTTGGGTAAACCGGTGGATCGCGATCATGCCCAATCGATGCTGCGCATGCTCAGCGGGCGCGAGCACTCGGTTTGGAGCGGCTTGTGTGTTTGGGAGTCGGCCAGTGGTGAGTTTGAAGTAGAATCCGCTCGCAGCATCTTGCATATGGCTGAGTTAAGCGACCAGATGATCGAAGAGTATCTCGATTCCGGCGCTTGGCTCGGCAAGTCCGGAGCGTTTGGTTACCAAGATGGTTTGCCCTGGTTGACCTTGCAAGAGGGTACAGCCAGCAACGTAGTGGGCTTGCCCATGGATCTGTTGGCCAACATGCTCAAGAACTTTGCGCCACTGTGATAATCGACACTGCGTGACCAGCGGCGTGGCGCGAGGAGAAGTACGACGGACTTCTAGTCCGTCGTTGTTTATTTCTGTCGACGGACTGGAAGTCCGTCGTACAGGTTAGTCGTAGCCGAACTCGATACGCATCTACCGGAAGTCAATCAATCCACCACGAGTGATTTACTTGCCGCGATTCGCCTGAGCTGGCTAACTCTGCGATTGTTACCGGCGACTATCGCGAAGTTTACTGGGAGGGCACAGGCTGACGCGCATGGAAGCGAGAATCAGATGTGGTCGCATCATCATGAAGACGCGAAGACATGAAGCTGACCGTTGCAGCCTCCACCTAGGCCGGGCGGTTTCGCAAAAGCTGCTGAAGCTCGACCAATTGCTCGCCGAGGACAGCGGCATCCATCGCCAAGAGTTCCTCTCTGGGCGTAACTGGTTTTCCGAGCAACTCTTGGATTAGCTGAATCTTCCCAGCCAATATGCCTAGCTCAAGCCCCCGTTCAAGCCCCCGTTCAAGCCCCTGTTCGAGCCCCTGCTCAAGCCCCTGTTCAAGCCCCTGTTCAAGCCCTATCGTCAGCCCTTCTTGCTTGGCGTCAGCCAACTTGGCTTCTTCATCGCGCAGGAACTTCAAGCGATCTTCGTAGTACTGGTAGTCTTCGGGGGATTTCGAAATCATCTCTAAAACTCCAATCGCTTCGCGGTAGGGCCGGTCGCCGAGCAAATCAGACAACTGCTCGGGGTCCATCTCGGCTGCGTGTGTAAACAAGTACAGCCACTTCTGGTCCGGCGGTAACTCACCAATATTATCGCTCTCGGGTCGGAACTTGGGAAGCTCGATGATGTGAAATTCGAAATCATCCGTCATAACCAACTTGGGATCCTGGTCGCATCGCAAACGAAAACTATGCTGCCAACGGCCCGCTGTACCAGGTTCTGGGAACATCCGTCGGTCAATCAAACTGATACTGATGGCCGGTTTGAGCTTGGTATATCCATCGCCCTCATGCAACTGTCGCCAATAGTTTCGGCAATTGTAGTACAGCAATCGATTGGGAAAGCAGAGCGGTAAGCGAGTTTGCACTTCGATGTTGAAGAGCCGCCCCCGGCTGTCTTGGGCCAGCACGTCCAAGACGATGATCTTGTCCTCCGACCGATCTTTGCCGACGAGCGGATTGAGGATTTTCACCGCCACCACAGGATGCGTCAGCTTGAGCATCGAATTGAGAAAGTGGATCGTCACAGTTGGATGTT
>JADLDX010000729.1 GCA_020846515.1 Pirellulaceae bacterium | reverse complement strand
GACCTGGAATGAACGTCCGAGGTCTGGCCATCGTCATCCTGCATGACGTAGCTATAGCTGCCATGGAGCACGCCGGGTGAGCCATAAGATAGAGGCGACGCGTGTTCGCCGGAGTGGCTGGATCGACCGCCTGCTTCGACGCCAACCAAACGCACTTCGCTGTCTTCGACAAACGGATAGAACATACCCGCTGCGTTGGATCCGCCGCCCACACAGGCCACGACGACATCCGGCAATCGTGAAAATGTATCCAGGCACTGAGCCCGCGCTTCGCGGCCAATGACCGATTGGAAATCGCGGACCATCATCGGAAAGGGATGTGGACCAATGACCGAACCGATGATGTAGTGCGTGTCTTCCACCGAGGCCATCCAATCACGCATGGCTTCGTTAACAGCGTCACGCAGCGTTTGTGAACCGCTGGTCACAGGGCGAACTTCAGCGCCCATCAGCCGCATGCTAAAGACGTTCGGCTTTTGACGTCGGACGTCTTCGGCGCCCATGTAGACGACGCATGGCAAACCAAAATGAGCACAGGCCGTGGCGCTGGCGACGCCGTGCTGACCAGCTCCGGTCTCGGCAATCACGCGTTTCTTGCCCATGCGCAAGGTCAATAACGCCTGGCCCAGGGTATTGTTAATCTTGTGAGCACCCGTGTGATTGAGATCCTCACGCTTAAGCCATATGCGGGCTCCACCGGCCAGATCGCTCAGTCGTTTGGCATGGTACAGCGGGGAAGGGCGTCCCACGAAACGCGTCAGCAACTCATTCAATTCAGCCTGGAATTGTCGGTCTTGTTTGGCCGAGGCGTACTCAGATTCCAGTTCTGTGAGGGCACGCGTGAGGGTTTCAGGGACGAAGCGGCCGCCAAACTTCCCAAATCGTCCGCTTTGATCGGGAACTTGCGGCATAGCCGTCGTTGGAGTGGTCATGGATCGTCTGTACCCAAAAGGCGGGGATGGCCCGCAGAATATAGTTGATGATATCTGGTCTGGTAAATCGCTTTAACCGAGGCAACTCGGCTGCCACAACAGATTGTCGATGGAGAGCGTTGGGGAAGCAAGGGCCTAAAACAGCCGCATCTGACCGTTGGGTTCGTGGCGGCTAGAACAGACGCAACTGGCCGGATTCTGACACTGGTGGCTGAAATAGGTCGCAGTTGTAAGGAGGCATTTCTCGGTCCAAACCGTACTTCCGACGGAAGACTCGGAACATGTCTCGAATCTGCTCAGCGATCAGCCCCTTGCCCACCATCCGTTCCCCCCACTCTGAACTGCTCAGTTTGCCTCCTCGCGCGTCCCGTATCCGCCCGAGCACTTTTTCCTGATGATTGGGCCGAACCCGTTGTAGCCACTCGATGAAGACGGGTTCTACCGTCAGGGGCAATCGTAGCAGGATATAGTTCGCGGTAGTTGCCCCCGCTTCCTTTGCCGCCTCAAGTAGCTGGGGTATTTCGGAGTCGTTGAGGCCCGGAATGATTGGAGCAGTCATGACTCCTACCGGAACTCCCGATTCTGATAACTCGCGAACAGCACGAAGGCGAGCGGCAGGAATGCTGGTGCGCGGCTCCATATCGCGAGCAAGTTCGGGATCGAGGCTGGTGATCGAAAGATAGACATGAACGAGACTGTCGCTTGCGAGTTGCTTGATTATCGCCAAATCCCGAAGAACCAAAGCATTCTTCGTGATGATGCTTATCGGTTGGCGGCACTCCAAGGCAACTTCAAGACATTGCCGGGTGAGCTTGAACTCCCGCTCGGCGGGTTGGTAGCAATCCGTGACTCCTGAGAATGTGATCGCTTCAGGCCTCCAGTTCTTTTTCGACAAAAATTTGCGAAACAGCTTTGCGGCATCACGCTTGACAACGATCTTGGTTTCAAAGTCGAGACCAGCATTAAACCCCAAGTAATCATGGCCCGGGCGAGCATAACAATAAGCGCATGAATGGATGCACCCACGGTAGGGGTTAATGCTGTAGCGAAACGGAATGTCAGGCGAAGAGTTCTCCGATACGATGCTTTGCGACGAATCGTCGATGTACTCGATCTTTCGATTAGACAGCGCGTGCAAATACTCTTGGTCCCATTCCAAGTGCTCCAGATCGGAATCCCGTCGAATTGCTTCGAAGCGATTGGGGGGATCAATATTAGAGCCGTGTCGCATTGAACCCTACACTCTTGCGTTTTGACGATTTGATCTTCGAGACCTCAATTGTACAGCCAGACAGCCAAGCTGGCTGTACAAGACACCCAGGCCAGAAATAACGGGGTCAGGTCTCATTTACCGGCCGTAAACGAGAAGATGTTTACAGGTCCAGACTAGCCCGAGTTGATCTGCGATGCGATGCTCTTGATCTTTACCAGCCAGGAGTTGACGTTGCGAAACGTCGCATTGACGCTCGCTGGGTCAAGAAAATGAGACCTGACCCCGTTTTGTTCATGCAGCTTCCACCCCGCAGGGGTGTTATGCGCGCCATGCGAGGTGCATATGATGAGGCACCGTATCAATTCAATTGGACGCCGGCATGAACGCTATATCGCTATTCGTGACTGTCTTTCTTTTTCAATCACCAAACGGCGAGCATGCCGCGGGCCCCGCTACGACACCTGATGCCGTACAGCAACAAATGCAGCATTGGCTTGACCCGGTCGCCAATATGCGCATCGAATGGACCTCATATAACCATGATGAAGTTAAGGCTGAACTTCCCAACCTCACTGAAGCGGAACTAAACGGATACTACGTTAACCAGGCATTCCTCTGGGACAAGTCAGGCTCATTTAGACGTGAAATGTCCAAGTACGAAAAGGGAACACTGGTTTATCACCAAGTGCTCGGTGCTTCGAAAGGTGATGAAGTAGCATTCACCGTTGACTTCAAGTGCGAAAACGGAGTTCCGAAGCAAGATAAATTCACTATCCAGCCGTTACAGCAAAGCCAGGACAATAATGTTATATTACCCCTAAGAGGATGGATATTTCAGCACGGCAAGTACTGGCTTGCTGAACAATCGCAGTTACCGCAGTCCTTAGAGTCAAATGAATCAGGACTGGTAGTGTTTGATCAAGAATCCACTCGCTACTTTCTCGATCCCAGGCACTCTTGTCTGCCTGCCAAGATCGAATACCGGCGTGATAAGGACTCCGCGCCTATTTCGGTATTCAAGGTCGAAGCCTTTGAGAAAACTTCTAGCAGCACGCCATATCCTCTCACGGGCTCGGAGTCTACCGAGCAGAATGGTACGGTTCTGACAACGCATTGGGAAACGACCAAGTTTACCCTCAACCAGGTATTGCCGCCGAACGCCTTTGAGCCGCCGCCCCCTGACAAGGGCGTGCTGGTGGTCGATCACATTTCCGGCAAGAACTACCGAGCTGATTTCACCCAGTGGGATAGAGTCCTCGAACTTGCGAACAAGGCTGGCTCAAACACTGCGGAAGCTTCGTATGAAAACTCCGTCCTCCAAGCTCGCCCAATGAAGTGGTGGCTTTTGCGAGGTGCGGTTCTACTTTTGATCACAGTAACAATAATCCAAGTGATCCGCGGAGTTATGGTTAGACGCTAGACGACTAAAAACGGGGTCAGGTCTCATTTACCGGCCGCAAACGAGAAGATGTGTACAGGTCCAGACTAGCCGGAGTTGATCTGCGTGCTCTTGATCTTTACGAGCCAGGAGTTGACGCTCGCTGGGGCACGAAAATGAGACCTGACCCCGTTTTATTCAACTCGGTGGCTGGTAAGCCACTGGGTCATGCAGTTGATTCTGTGCGAAGCCGCGGAGCCGTAACAGGCAGGCATCGCAACGACCGCAGGCTTGACCATCGGCCAGAGGGTCATAGCAACTGCTGGTTTGGCTGTAGTCGACGCCCAGTTTGAGGCCCCATGCAATGATCTGAGCCTTAGTTAGCTCGATCAAGGGAGTATGCAGGCGCATCGGTTGGCCGCTGACACCTGCCTTGGTGCCTAGGTTTGCCATGATTTCAAAGGCACGTATGTACTCGGGGCGGCAGTCCGGGTAGCCGCTGTAATCGAGGGCGTTGACACCCAAGAAGATGTCGCGAGCGCCCAGGCTTTCGGCATACGCGAGTGCTAACGACAGAAAGACTGTGTTGCGAGCCGGCACATAGGTGATGGGTATGTCGTTGCCGATTTCGTCGGCTGAAGCATGTTTGGGAACAGCCAGGCCGGACGTCAAAGCCGAGCCGCCAAACTGCGACAGGTCGATATCGACGGTGATATGGCGAGAAACGTTGGCTCTTTTGGCGATGCGATTGGCACAAGCCAGTTCGACTTGATGGCGCTGGCCATATCGAAAGCTGATCGCATGCACCTGGTAGCCTTGGACTTGCGCGATGGCCAATACTGTGCTAGAGTCAAGTCCACCGCTGAGCAAGACGACGGCAGGGGTGGAGGGTTCTACCTGTACATCTGCCATTGTCCGACTGCTTCGAATGCATTGATGAAGTGACGAATCAGGGGCTGAGCTTCAGGGCTGGGCCAGACGATGGAAATGACATCAAAGCGGGCTGGTCGTTCTAGTAGCCGACGTCGTTTGAGGTATACCAAGGCGGCGCGAGTCAGTCGATCTTGCTTTCGCGAATCCACGGCCGCCGAGGGATCGCCGTGTTGAGCGCTGCGCCAGGTTTTGACTTCGACGAAGACTAATGTCTCGCCGTCCAGAGCGACTAAGTCAATTTCACCCAAGCGTTGGCGGTGACCACGAGCCAGAATGCGATAGCCCAGCTTCTGTAGGAAGATGGCGGCCAATTGTTCGCCTTGCGGCCCGAGATCAATTGGCTCTCGCGGGCCGCCCAAGTTTAGCTTCGAGCAGGCCCACTTCCAGCAACGATATAGCATTGCTCAAACGCGTTAGATGCGGCGTTCGGTCAAACGTACCGCCTTACCGCTACGTTCGCGGAGGAAGTAGAGCTTGGCGCGTCGTACGACGCTGCGACGCTTGACTTCCACCTTCTCGATTCGCGGTGAGTGTAGTGGGAACTTGCGTTCAACACCTTCGCCGGCCACGATGCGACGTACGACAAACATCTCGCGCGTGCCAGCACCGCTACGAGCGATCACCACGCCCGAGAAAACCTGGATGCGTTCTTTATTGCCTTCCAGAATTTTGGTGTGCACATCGACGGTGTCGCCGATTTCAAAATTGCCAGCGTCTGGGCGAATGCAGCTTTGCTCGACCAGTTGCATTAGTTTTTGTGACATAAGCGTGGCTCCGGCTCTTTCTCTACTGATCTTATCTGATGAACTTGTCTGCTGGTGATCTTGTTTGGCTTGACCTGGCTCTGAACTGTTTGACCGCAGGTCGCAGGTGACCAGCAAGAATATCGTCTTTACCTGTGCAGGAACCCCATCGTTTGCCGAACATTCAGCCAACTGCCTAGGCCAAAATGACCCTGGTTGGCTCAAAATGTTGGGCTTACAGGCTGGCTGGGGCCAAGTCGGTTCGCTGGCAGACCTACGGCGGAGCGCTTCGGCGACGGCTCTGATCGGCTCGCCAGGCGGCTATTTCGCGGTGGTTACCATTGAGTAGCACCTCGGGCACGGTCAGTCCGCGGAACTCGCGTGGGCGGGTGTATTGGGGAAATTCCAGCCAGCCTTGGGTGGAATGCGAGTCCTCCTGGTGGCTGCGCTCATCGCCCAGCACGCCAGGAATGAGCCGAATTGTGGTTTCGATCACAGCCATCGCCGCGACTTCCCCGCCATTAAGGATGAAGTCACCCAGGCTCAGCTCTCGCGGTTGCAAGATATCCAGGATGCGTTGGTCAAAACCTTCGTAGCGCCCGCACAGGAGGATCAATCGTCCGGTGGCCGTCAGTTCGCCCGCCAGAGCCTGATTCAGCCGCTGACCTGTTGGGCTGAGCAGGATCAGTTGGCCGGGGTCCGAGCACAGCGGCCGTACGCTTTCCACGCATTCAACCACCGGCTCGACTTGGATCAGCATCCCCGGTCCGCCACCATAGGGCCGATCGTCTATTTTGTGATGTTTGTTCTTGGACCAGGCGCGCAAGTCGTGTAGGTGGACTTCAACCAGGCCGGCTTCGATCGCCTTGGAAAGCAGGCTTTCGGATAGGAATCCCGCAAAGATATCGGGAAAGAGTGTGATGATGTCAAATCGCATGCTGCACGGCGATCGTTTAACAGTCAGCCGCAGGCGTACTCACTACCTGGTATTTGACTCGCACAGACTGCCGTTGAAAACAAG
>JADLDX010000728.1 GCA_020846515.1 Pirellulaceae bacterium | reverse complement strand
TTCAACGGCGACCGAAACGACTTGATCCATGAAACGTACCGACACTTGCAAACGCGTTTCACGTTCGCGCCGGAAGATGACGCCTTCGTAGCCGGCGAACGGGCCACTGCGAATGCGAACCTTGGTTCCGGGCTCCAAGCGACGTTCTGGTGACAATGGGGCATCTAGCTGGATTAGCGAATGGAGCTGCCTGAGGTCTTCTACAAGCTCTAAGGGTTGGCCAACCGGCATCCAGCGACTGATGCAGCCAGTACACACAGCGCTGTGCCTGGCGACTTCATCACCACACACGAAGACATAGTTAGCAAACAGCGGCTCGTAAGTTGTACGAATTCGACCGGCTGGCGAGCGATATCGCCGCGGAATGACAGGTGCGTAAAAAGCCACATCGATGGTGGCTAAACTGCGCATTAATTTTTTTTCTTGCCGAGCCAGCGTGTACATCGCCCACCAGGGATTATCCGTGGCTTGGCTGCTCTCGAGCAGGTTAGCTGGAAAAATGTCGGGTTCTTTGTTCAGGATCGGCATTGGCGAGGAGACCAGAATCAGCGTGGGGGCGATCTTAACGTGTGCCTAAAACCGTGGGCTAGCGCCCTGCGGCTGATCAGCTGAAAACCGTGGGCTAGCGCCGGCGGCTGATCAACCGGTCAATTTTATCGTGTTTTGGCAACCTCGGAAGGAAAGTCAGCGCGCACTTCGTTCCCGTGGGTGGCATTTATCCCTTTTTTGCCCGACGTGTTTTGTGATCCGATGACGCTGGCCGGTGAACCAGCGACGTCACCGATGGTGCTTGTAGTAGAAGTTATGGATCTTAGCTAGAGTTTAGTGGCCGATTAGGAAAGCGAGAAGGATCAGGCGTTCACTAGTGGTATTCGACTGGTTAAAACATTGCCGATCAGCGGGAGTTTAACGACTGGGCAATTCGCGCAATTTGAGAGGTTCCGCTTATGGCGGATCGTTGCCAACCGCGATGCGGGTTAATCGGCATAGTCGTTATGGCATGCTTGGGGAACTAACCCTCTTGCTGCTCTCGTAGCCACCGCTGCCAAGCGGTGGAGGATCGGCTCCAACGCTTCCACCGTCTGGCGACGAGTGGCTACGGGACCACCGTCTGGCTACGGGTGGCTACAGTTGGCCTGCGTTGGGCGAGTGCCACTGGCATGGGTAGTTGAGAGTTCAGGAAGCGCGGCTGGGCGATAAATTGGGTGCCGCTGAAGATTCACTGTTGATCGTTAGAACCGGGGCTGCGATCGATTCGTTGAGCAAACTTTCGATCTGCGGTTCCAAGTCTTCGAGAATGGTGGCCAGTTGATTGAGAACTTCGAAGTTTCTGCCGGTTGGAACTGGGCCGGTGATATCCAAGCGTCCGAAGACGCGGCCGGATGTATGGATGGGCAGCGAAGTGGACCAGCGTTCCAGGCGATCGGGCATACGGCTGCGTTGCCAAGTTGCGTGAAAGCCTTCGTGAAGCCAAGGCACATTCAGGTCCAGATGCACGCGGCTGAGCCCTTGCCGCTCCGCAAACTCGGTCAGCGTGGCCCATACAACTTCCCAGTTGCGCGAGCCTTGCAGTCGAACGGCTTGATGACGCACGCTTTCGCCAGCCGTCGTAGCCGGTTGCAACATGCTATGCGCAAACTCCTTGAGCTTGCGAATAATCAACATTAGCTCGGCGAAGCCAAAGACTCGCGAAGCAACCAGCACAATCAGCACACCAGCAGCTCCCACGGCCGCCAAGAGATCACTGCCCACCATGGTACCACCGATGGCACCCACAGCGGCGAACCCACACAGCGCTCCGGCCACCAGTAGCAGGCCAACGTCCGAGAAGCCACGTTCCTTAATGTTGTGATGCAAGTGCGCGCGGTCGGTGGTGTAGATACTGCGTCCGGTCAATTTGCGACGCACGATGGCCATCGCCGAATCGAATAACGGGACGATAAGAATTGCCAGCGGTGCTACCATGGCGACGGTGGTTGGTCCCTTAAGAGCACAGCGTAAGGCCAGCGCGCCAGAGATCATGCCGACCAGCAAACTGCCTGAATCGCCAAGGAAAATGCTAGCTGGTGGGAAGTTGAACACCAGGAATCCGATCAAGGCTCCACACATGGCAAAAGCCACGGCAGCTTCGGCGTAATGATGCCCCATGGCCGCCATGACACCCAACGAGCCGGTAATGATGGCGCCCACGGTTGAGCACAAACCATCGGATCCATCGATTAGATTCAAAGCGTTGGTAGTGGCCAAAAGCCAAACAATCGTCACTGGAGCTGCCAGCAGGCCAAGTTGCAAGTCAAAGCCGAACAAGCGTATCGAGTGAACCACGAAGCCGGTGCTGACCAACACAGCGGCCAAGATAACTTGCACGACCAGCTTTTGGCGACCACGCAATGTCCAGATATCGTCCGCCAAGCCCAAGATGCAGATACCAAGCATGCCGACGCCCATACCGGCGAAGGGCAAAATGTTATCGAAGGTGAGGGGGCGGTAATATGGCACCATGGCCAAGGCACAACCGACCATGGTAGCAAGCAATACTCCAACCCCGCCTGCTCTGGCTACAACACGTACATGCAATTTGCGGCGAGGGTCGGGTTGGTCAACAATTCCGTATCGGATAGCCAGGGAACGCACGATTGGCGTGGCTACTAAGGCCGCAAGAAAGGCACCCACCAGTGCTGTTACATAGGTCGACATCAAGAAGTCTCGCAGCAGGTGATCAAACCGGTTCCGGCAAAAGACTTGCCGAATGGCTACACATGGGCGGTGGGCAGCCAAAGGACTAGAATCGATACTCATTGGTCCCCAGCGTCTCGTCTATAGTGAAACTGGAGATTCTAAGAGAGCGATCGATCTAGTGTGTTAGTCTAATCCAATTTTGCGGATTTGGGCAGCGCTAAGGAAAGAATCGACCAGGGTGCTTGTGCGGGCGCTGAGTATTTTACCCATCTTGCCAAGACGTGGCAGGGCAGGGCGCGCGGGAGGTCGACGCTCTGCGGAGACAAGCTTCCCAACCGTCCGATCTTCCATGCTGGTTGAGTTCGTTCTATCGCGAACCAGAGGTGCCATGACCAAAACCAAACGACATGGCCAATCAGTCGCGCTTTGCGGCGCGGGAGGTCGACGCTCCTGCGGAGACAAGCTTGCACATCAGCCGAACAGCCATGCCGGTTCGGCTATTCTCTCACAAACCAGAGGTGCCATGGACCTTGATCAGACGACATGGCCAATCAGTCGCGATTTGCGGCGTGGGAGGTCGACGCTCCTGCGGAGACAAGTCTCCGAACCGAGCAACCGTACATGCCGGTTTGGTTCGCACATATGTGAACCAGAGGTGCCATGGACCTTGATCAAACGACATGGCTAATCAGTCGCAATTTGCGGCGTTCCTCCGCAGGAGCGTCGGCCTCCCGCTTCGTAGCGAGGCCGGCCCTCCCACTGCTACGCAGCGGGAGGGTTATTCAGACCGCATTAGTTGCGTTGCTGAAGGATCTGCTGGATACCGAAGGTGAAGAAACTACCCAAGCCGAAGTTCAGGGCTTCTTCGATCGGACGGTATTGCAGGATCAAGGTGTCGCCAGGCTGGATGATTGGTCGAGCCGCAGGGTTGTTGGTCGCTCGAGCGAGATCGACTTCAATCGCGATTTGACCTTTGCATGGTGTGCGTCGCAAGATGTAGAGGCGTCCGGGTGGTACCCCGCCGAAACCTTGTGCACCGCCCAACACACCACCGCCTCCACCACGACCACCGCTGGCGATGCCACCACCGGCTAAGGCCATGGCACCCAAGGCATCCAAATCGTAGTCGCGTGGTAAGGCCCACTGACCACCAGGTAGCAGACCGCCTGTATAGAAGAACTCATTTTCGCGAGATTCAACCAACACGATGTCGCCATCTTCCAGCAGTACGTCTTCAGGCGCGATGCTGGGCAGGACGCCGACAGGTAGTCGCATAGGAATACGTTTGGCTGTCGGATCATCAGGCATCGGAGGTGGGCAGCTGCATGGGTCGTTATGGCAAGCCACCATCTCTGCATACTGACGCATAAACGCGGCCCGCGCCATTTGATCAGCCTTGCTGGCTCGCAGGATTTTCACTTCGTTCTTGGCAGTCAGACCCGGTAGGCCACCGGTTTCCATCAAGGCATGCAACACGTCGTTCTGATAAGCCGGCAGTTTCACGACGTTACCACGAGCACTCTCGTCAGCGCCTTGTACGCCGGCGCGTCCGCCTTGAACTCCTCCAGTGCTGCCCATGTCCTGACGAATGACGACCACGTTATAAACGCGTTCGCGGATCATCGTCACCACAGGACTCACAAACTGGTTGCCGTCCTCTTTCAAGATCTTGGCTTCGACGTAACTCTTTCGAATTAAGTCACGTGTCTGGTCGAGCGTCAGGCCTTTGACCTTTAGCGGACGCAGCAGAGGCAGCGAGATCGTGCCATCTTCCAGTACGGTAAATGGAAAACCAGTTGATGGCGGCAGTGTGCTCTTCTCGGATGGGACGTTCACTGGCGGCATGACTGGCACGGCATCAGGTTCGGTAAAGGGCAGCACGCGGTCGACATAGATGCCGAGCACATCACCCTTATCCAACACATACTGCCGCGGTCGCTCCTGACCGAGGATCGACAAGTCGATTGGAACCAGGCTGTTCTTCTCTTCGTTGAAGAACTGCGGTGGCAAACGATCGGCTGGTATGCCGCTAATGGGCTGAGTTAATGTCGTGCAACCTGAGGCAGCACCAACGCCCAGCAGCATAACTGCCAAGAGTTTCTTTCGGAGGAAGTTGGCAAGTTTCATCATTGTGGCATCCCTGCTGCCAAACCCAACTGCATGAACTGTTACGAAAGTTCACGTAAGTTAAAGGCGTGTACGAAAAACGATTGGCTTGATGGATTGACTTACGTGGTTAAGCTTGAAACTGACTGCTTGCCAGCTCTCCAGGCTCGACCGTCACGGACTAACCATTGGGAGTCATTTGGCCAAGTGGGCCACTAGCGGACATCGGTACTGGCGAGACATGAGCTCCCATCGGTACCGTGGGTACGGTGTTGCTCATGGGTACGCCGGCAGGAGTGGGGCCTTCGACGCCACCCATTGGTGACTTAGACGGTTCAGTGATTGGGTAAACTGCGTGCCCTTGATTGGGCAGCATACCGGCCGTTACGTACTGAGCCTGCAAGCCACTGGACATCTGTATCTGTGACCAACTGCCCACACCTTGTTCCTCAGCGGCCCGAGCTCCATGTGGGTAGCCAGCAAACCAGCTAGAGACCTTCTTTTGACCTTCAGCTGATTGGTGCTGCCAACCCCAATAGTCTCGGGGAGGGAAACTAGGTGTACAGCCGGTACCACCACCGGCTACATCTTCGAAACCTTGTCGATAACCTGCGCAGAAGTCGTCCAAGCAGGCCTCGTTGCA
>JADLDX010000727.1 GCA_020846515.1 Pirellulaceae bacterium | reverse complement strand
TCGAGGCTCGGAATTTTCTGCTGAAGCCGGAAAGCTACTGCAGTCTTGATTTGCCGCCATACATTGTCTTTAGCGATTTGCTCACTGGAGTCCATCAGTTTCTTGATGGCAAGCGTTTGTCAGAATTCCAGGTCGCCAGACCGCGTGATTTTGATAATGTTAATTACACAATCCTTCACAACAAAGATGGGCGCTACGCTTGGCGACCGTTTCAGTTGATCAATCCGGCGTTGTACGTATCTCTGGCCCACTCGATTACCGAAGAAGAAAATTGGATTTTGATTACAAAGCGCTTTCAAGAATTCGCTCAGGATGCGCGGATACGCTGCCTGAGTTTGCCGGTAGCAATGGACTCCAAACAGAAGGACCGGGCTGAGCAAGTAACGCATTGGTGGCAAACAATTGAGCAACGCTCCATTGAACTATCACTCGATTACGAATACCTGCTGGAAACAGACATCACAGACTGTTACGGCGCTATATACACGCACTCCATCGCGTGGGCTTTACACGGCAAAGCAGAAGCAAAGCAAAAACGTCACGACAAGGTGTTACTAGGGAATGTCATCGACAACCTAATACAGGACATGCGTCATGGTCAGACCAATGGCATTCCTCAAGGCTCGGTACTCATGGACTTCATTGCCGAGATGGTACTCGGACTTGCTGATATTGATCTTTCCGAGCGCATCCAGAAAGCAGGAATCGAGGATTTCCAAATTCTGCGATATCGCGACGATTACCGAATCTTCGTCAATAGCCCCCAGATTGGAGATGCCATTGTCAAACTTATCACCGAAGTTACAACTGGCCTTGGCTTAAAACTGAGTCCATCCAAAACCAAGGCGAGCAATGATGTGGTACGCGCCTCAATCAAGGCCGACAAGCGGGCCTGGATTGCCCGGAAGCAGACCGCAAAGAGTCTTCAAAAACATTTATTGATAATTCATGACCATGCGCATCAGTTCCCAAACGCAGGCAGCTTGGTGGTGGCACTGAACGATCTCCATAGGCGTCTTTTACGACGGAAGACGTTGTCCGAAGGCGCCGAACCGCTGATCTCGATCGTTGCAGACATCGCCTATCGCAATCCGAGGACGTACGCAATCTGTGCGGCTCTCCTCAGCATCCTACTACGCTTTATCGGCAACCCGGATGAAGAGCGTTCTATCGCTGAGCGCATTCGAATTAAATTTACGCAGATTCCAAACACCGGCCATATGCAAATATGGCTACAGAGAATAACGCTCCCTCTCGGCCACCATTTCGACTACGAAGAAGAAGTATGCAGATTAGTCGCGGGAAGCGACGTTGAGTTATGGAATACCGACTGGATATCATCTTTGGAGCTCAAAGCAGCCACGAGTTCTGCAGGAATTACCGATACTCAGGCCCGAGACGCGATTGAACCAACCATTGCTTTGACTGAAGTAGAGTTATTCCTTTCAAAATCTATTGAGGGCTACTTCGGATGACGTGGACTCACGCGATCTAGACACCGCCACTATCGACAATAGCGTGGGTATGTAATGCAAGCTCACACGCTACATGCCCTACTGGGCCTGAGCCTATTTAAGTCGATTACCCAGAATTGGACATATAGATTATGCCTCCGTATTCTTGCCCCACCAGCTAGAGGCAAGCCATGAGGAAGCAGATCCACGAATTGACGCTTGCGCAGTTCGAGAAGCAATTCCCGGACGAAACTGCGTGCCGCTTCTATCTTCAAGAGAATCGCTGGCCTGAAGGCGTTCGTTGCCCCCGCTGCGATAACGCCAACGTCTACGAGCTTTCGACCAAGGCCCACCACTGGCAGTGCGCGGAGTGTTCCGAGAGCGGCTACCGCTTCTCCGTCCTGGTTGGCACGATCTTCGAGAACACCAACAAGCCCCTGCGCGACTGGTTCCGCGTCATGCACCTTATGCTGTCCAGCAAGAAAGCCGTCAGCGCCCTACAAATCTATCGCCTGATGGATTTCGGCTCGTACAACACTGCCCTCCTGATGTGCTCCAAGATCCGGGTTGCCCTTGGCAGTGCCGAGTTCAAGCTGCTCGTCGGCGTCGTAGAAGTGGACGAGACTTTCGTCGGCAGTAGGGCTAAGAACCGGTACAAGGACAAGCGCGGCGGTCCCGGTGGCACCGGCTCTGCCGGCGGGACTGGCGGCACGGGGAAGGCCGTTGTGGCGTGCGCGGTACAGCGCAAGGGCAACGTCATCGCCCATGTCGTCTCCAATACGAAAGTCGAAGCCCCTTCCAAGTTCGTGCGAGAAGCGGTCTCCGATAAGGTCAGCGTGCTTTGCACCGATGTTTATCATGCTTATCGTCGCCTCGGCTCTGACTTCCCCCAGGGCGTTCGTTGACCATGCGCAGGGCGAATACGTTGTCGGGGCAGTTCGCACCAACACCATCGAAGTCTTCTGGTCTATTGTGAAGCGCGGCATCGTCGGCAGCTTTCGTAAGGTCAGCCATCAATACCTGCTCCCGTACGTTAATGAGTTCGAGCTCCGGTGAAACAACCTGACGATCCAGAACATTTTCCAGACGGAACTCCGGGCATGTTAAGGACAATTGCTTGGCGGCTCGTTGCTGTTTTCTGGCTTGGTATCGGGCCTTTCATTACGTCAGCTGAAGAAAATATGGCTTTATACGACTGCGGCAATTACTGCGAAAGCCAGGCCGGGCAATCCCCAAAGAAACCGCTCTTTGTGGAGACAATTAGTCGCCCCCGCTCTGCAGACGAAATAAAAGAGCGTGAAGAAGAAGCCGTTATTAAGAATGAAGAATTGAGCCTGACTAAGTCCTTGGCGAGAGACACCAACAGACTCTTCTGGGCCACGGTTTTTTTGGCTGTTATCACGGGAGTACTGGCGGCAGTTGCCTACTTCCAGATTCGAGAAGGGCGAAGGGCTATTGCTGCGGCAGAAATTTCCGCTAGGGCTGCCGTTCAGCAAGCCCAGACCACTTATCAACTGTACGCCCTGGATAAGCGTGCTTTTATCTATCCATTCTCTGTGGTCGGCCAGTACGAATGGGACAAATCGCTTAAAAATTTCACTTGGCGATTACGAGTTGTCATTAGAAATAGCGGGGACACTGAAACGAAAATGTTCCGTGTGGGAGTGGATTGCATCATGACGGACCGCGCGATACCCCACGGGACGCCACTTCCCGAGATTAAGACCGAGTCTCGCGAGGGATTTATCCCACCGCGATCTGATATTTATAGCGGGGTGGCACCGCACGAACACAAACTGGCTATTACCGTTGACGACATCGCGGAGATTCATATGGGTAAGCGGTTTTGTTATCTCTACGGGCGGATGATCTATTTCGATGTATTCCCGGACACCTATCTGCACGTTGCCGAATTTTTCTGGCTCATCGAGTTTCATGGCGACGGAACGTACAAGAAAAGCTCCGTTCTGAGTGGCAATGTCGTCCCAAAGCCCATGAGCTTCACATATATTCAGCAAGAGGGGGCCAATAAAACATACGACGAAGATCGCTTTACTAAAGAAAACGACCTTTACGCGAAGGAAAGCGAGGAAGCATAGCGCCAGCATCCATGCTGACGCATAACCGACCTGTCGGTTGTGTGGGTAGGCCGGACGCTTTCTTACGTCTAGTTGTGGGTAATCGTCCTATTTAAGCCACTGACGGGGCAGCGAACCGATGCGAGTCAACAGGTCACTAGAATCAACCGATTACTTATTCATGCGGTTGCCGGTGGGTGATCGGAAAGCTGCGGCGACCATCGACGATGCCTTGGTGAGCGTAGGCTAATGCCCACTTACCGTCCCCCATTCCAACTCAGCCACGCCATGACGCAGGCCATCTCCGCCATCGCCGAGCTGTTGGGCGCGTGGAAGGCAGCCAACCAAAACGATCTCCGCCCGGAACTGCGGCGCGGCAACCTCATCCGCAGCATCCAGGCCTCGCTGGCCGTCGAGCAGAATACGCTGACGCTCGAGCAGGTGACGGCGGTGCTGGATGGCAAGACGGTGTTGGGCTCGCCCCGGGAGATCCAGGAAGTCAAGAATGCGCTCGTGGCCTACGAGACCATGCATCGCTGGCAGCCCCATCATGTGAATGACTTGTTGGCGGCCCATGGGATCTTGATGGGCGGCCTGGTGGACGACGCCGGGCGCTTCCGTCACGGCGGCGTGGGCGTGATGGCGGGTGAGAAAGTCGTACATCTCGCGCCACCGGCCTCGCGCGTGTCGGGGCTCATACAAGACCTCTTGCACTGGCTGGAGACGACCGACGCCCATCCGCTGATCGCGTCGGCGGCATTTCACTACGAGTTTGAGTTCATCCACCCCTTTAGTGACGGCAATGGCCGCATGGGTCGCCTGTGGCAAAGCCTGATCCTGAGCCGCTGGCAACCGATGCTGGCCTATCTGCCGGTGGAAACCGTCATCAAGCGTCGCCAGCAAGCCTACTACGAGCAGCTAGCGCTGGCCGACAACCAAGGCGAGTGCTCTGG
>JADLDX010000726.1 GCA_020846515.1 Pirellulaceae bacterium | reverse complement strand
TCGTGCGACTTCATGCTGCGCGATTGTGCAGTCGACGCGCCATGCTGCAAAACATTTTGTTTGAATTGCAGATGGCGTATCGCGAACTGTCCGAAGGTGAACTGCGTTTATCGTTGATGGAACGCATGGAACCCTCGCCCGGTCACGCTGCCGAAGGACTGGTTCTAGTTGTGGACGAAGCCCAGACGCTACCGACTAAGTTGCTGGAAGAGCTACGATTGATCACCAACTTTGCGCGACAAGGTCAATCGCGCGCTCGCTTGGTGTTAATCGGCAGTATGCAGCTGGAAGAAACGCTCGCCCTGCCAGAGATGAGTTCGTTTAACCAGCGTCTGGCCGCTCGCTGCTTTTTGCAACCAATGAATCGAGTTCAGACGGCGGATTTTGTTCGCCATCAATTCACCTGTGCTCGCGTCGATCCCAAGCAAGTTATCACGCGGGATGCGCTTGAGAATGTATACAGTGCCAGCGAGGGCATTCCTCGACTGGTCAATCAAGGTATGGATCACGCATTGATCTTGGCTATTGCCAGTGATCAATATCCGATTTCGGCCGCCTTGATACAGGAGGCATGGTCGGATCTGCAGCAGTTGCCGATGACCTGGAATCAAGCGGACCCGACAGCCGTTGGCGCGCCAGTTGAGTTCGGTTCGATCGACGACCTCGATCAGGACTTTGAGTTGGATCCGGAAAGTATGGAAGAGCTCGAAACACCGACTCAGAGCCGAAGGGATTGGCCATCCCTCAGCGACCTGGAAGATTTTGGTCCGCCTTCGATCCCACTCCAGCCGTCAGCTCGATCAACTTCAGCCACGTTTGCAAATCAAGCCACTCAGCCAGCGCAGGTAAAACAACCAACGCAGTCCGTGCAGTCGAACAACCGCATGGCCGCGGCGCCTCGCGTTGTGTTTGATGCCAGCGCCATGTTTGCCGAGCGACAGAAGGCGAGTTTGCCTGCGAGCACACTTGCGAGCACACCTGCGAGTATGCCGGCTAACACGCCTGCGAAACCTTCGGTGCACCAAGGGTTCGCTCAGGAGTCCTCAGCCAGCAGTCTGACGCAGACGTTGACCACGCATCAACCCATGTCCTCGCTCGATCCGCATTCGCGTAGCGATCAAGACATGTTTGTCTTCCGTGAGGACGTCGATGCCACCAGTGCTGGTTGGGTGCCGACGGAAGAAAGTTCCACTGCGGTGCGAAACATGTTCTCCGCTTGGAATCCGCCACCAGAGACTTACACATTTGAACTGGACTTGGCCACCGGCCATGCAACGCGGGTCGACGATGATGCCAACGATCAGCCGGCAGTTGCCAATCAAGCTGATTATGAGGCTGACTATCAAGGCGAATATCAATTGGCAGCCTGGCCCGAGGATTTTGAGCCAGAGTCCGAAGCCATGGCCATACCAATGCCTCTGGCCCGTGGCATCGAGCCGCTGACGGCCGACCCGTTTGGTCAAGACTTTGATGAAGAGTTCACTGTCGAAGCGACCGACGTGCATCGCTGGCAGGCTCGCCAGCGTCAGCGTCAATCGTCCAACTCTCGGGAGCAATTCGAGCCGCATGCTCAATCGCCCATGACGTCCGAGCACGCAGCAAAATATATGCCCGAAGTCGCCGAATCAAATCGAGCTGTTCAGGTTGAAGACTTGACAATTGATGAGTTGGCAGGCGATGAGTTGGCAGTCGAATCACTGGTTGTCCAGCCCCATTATCCAACTGGCCTGGAAGAACCGTTTGTGGCCATGACCTCCGGTTCGGTCGACGGGCGACTGTACGAAGAGATCGAAGACTTAATCAGTCAACTGAACTTCTCGGCGTTCTCGGTCGAGATGGACAGTGTGGAGCAAATCTCGCCCGAGTGCATTCGGCAAGCAGCCTTCGCGGCTCGGCCCCACGATCTGTCGCGTAGTGATGACCAGGATCATCAACATGTTTATCCCATGCATCGCGAAGTGCCGCAGCCAAGCCTGGCGTCCATGGACGATGACCGTGATCTGTTGATCATTGAAGAAGAGGTGCCGTCCAGTGTCCGTCATCAGGCAACCAATCCGTCGGTGCCGACGGTCAACACCATGTCATACCCGGACCTGTTTCAGCAACTGCGTGGCTGATCATCCGTGTAAATAGTCAACGCCGTAGATGACCTACTGGGATACCCGACTACTGCAATTCATGTGGCGAGTTGAACTCCAGCATGACAGCATGCCGTCGGTCGTAGAAATGGATTCATTGGTATGCTTGAAACGCGACCTTTCGTTGGCGAGACGTCGGACTTGGAGCTTCAGCCCTGGGTGGAGATGCTCGACAGTCTTTCGGCGGGCGCTGTAAATTTGACAATAGGCCTGATCGCTGGCAGTCGTCACCCCAATGAACGTTGCGTCCTGGATCGTCTGGCATGCACGGGGCTCAGCCACAAGCCTGTTGGTGGCCTGTTGATTCGCTTGAACTTCGGCTCTGAAGCGATGTCCAAGCGGCAGTTGCGTACGGCGCGGGCCAGTGAGCAATCGCCTACGCCCGTCGTTTCGCCTCTGGGCACATGGCGCGAGACAACTCTGCCGATGCACTCAACCCTGACCGCACCGCCGGCACTGGAGAGGTTACCGCGTTGGTTGACCGCCTGGAAACGCGAATACTCGCGCATCCTGGTCGACCTCGGCCCGCTGGATCAACCGATCTGTCGAAGTCTGGCGCGATTCTGCGATTGCACGCTCTTGATCTTAGGTCCCGAGACCTGCGCCAGCCCGACCTGGTTGCGACGTCATATTGACCATCTGACCCAGTGTGACGCCACGCTAAGCGGTTCCATCGTGGTCTCAGGCGCTTCGGCAGCCATGGCGCGCAGAGCTTGATGAATCAGCGCTGGAATGTCCGAGTCCAACCTCAGACCAACCTCAGACCAACCTCAAACCAACATGAGCAGCGACAGCAGGGCGGGCAAAAAGCAAAGCAGTGTGGTGCGCCAGCCGAGCGACCCGCCGTCCACACTAATCCGCCACAAGACGCACGCCAGGATAAGTCCACTGGCAAGCGTGGTAGCGCCAACCGAACCTGCCAGGCCGAAGGCCATGATCAGCGGATAGTTCAGCAGCGCATTGACGATCAAGCCGACCACCAGGATGCCTGCCACGTGCCGGCCTTTCTCCACACAAAACAAATAAGTCTGCGCCAGTAGAAACAGACTCATCCAAATACATTGCAACAATGCCAGTGGCAGGATCTGTTCCGCCTCTTCGTAACGTCCGCCCAACATCCATTGAAAGATAATGGGTGAGCTGACCCAAGCGACAATGGCCGCTGATCCAAACAAGACCGCCACCGTTTGCAGTGTCTGCCGCATACGATCAATCAGTCGTTGCCGATCTCCGCTCTCGAAATCCGCGCTCAAGTACGGCAGTAAAATGCCGCTCAACAGCGAAGCAACTGAGATCAAGAGGTTGGGAATCAATCGACCACAATGATATTGACCAATCAAGGACTGCGCTAGTTCAACGTCGGCGGTCAAATGCAATAGCAGTGCTCGATCGCAGACATCGAACAAGTTGGACAATAAATTCATGCACCACAGCGCGACCGCAAATGGAAACACACGCGACCACATGCCGGGTGCTGCTGACAGACCGGAAATCTCTTTCGCATGTGTCGTACGTAGCACCCATATACCTGGGATCATCGCCAACAAGCAAGCCAGCGTATAGCAGGGCAATAGGATGCTCCACGTGTTAGCGCTGGCCAAGCCGATGGTCCCTAGTACCGCAAACGACAGGCTATTAACGAACTGCATCGTCGATACCACGCGCACTTGGCGCAAAGCTGACATGAGTTCATTGATAAAGTTAAAGATCGTCACAGCGGCCAGAGTCGAGATCAGCCAGCCGATATGCTCAGCTAGCTGCGCATCGTTGAACACCAGCCACGCCACACTGCTAGGTGCCAGGCACATGACACAGGACAAGCCGACCAGGCCACAACCGGCAAAAAGAGTCAAGCAGCGTAGATATGTGCCCAACGCCCCTTGTCGCCGATAGATCTCGACAAACTTGCCAAACGAACCGGGCAGCCCTAAGACGGCTATCGGTGCGGCGATCACGAAAAAACTGTTGGCCATCGACCACTGCCCCAGCTCCGCGTCGCTGAGAAAATGACAAAATCCTAAGTTGCGCAGCAGACCGATCACGCGCTGGAGCACGTTGGCGACCAGCATCACACTCAGGCCCATCAAAAAACGATCGCCCGCCGCCAGGACCGATTGACCTGGCGATGGTTCGGTGACCGGTAGGGGATGAGTTATTGTGGGCGTAACCATGCGTGTCCTAAGTCGATGCAGACGCAGTGCGGTGGGCTAAACAACCCCGGCTCTGGCAGATTTCTCGAGAGAAGCCTAGCTTTTCTTACACGGATGGGGAAAATCTGCACCCCAGGAAACAGAGAATTTACAATTTGGGAAAGCTATAACTGGTACACCCACGACAATTAGGGGGGAATTCTCCATTTTCTCTTGTACGGTTGACCAAACGTGTCACCATAGATGCGTACCATTTGCCCGCATTCCTTTAGTTTCCAACGTACTCGACCACCAGCGCCATCTCCTAAATTGGTCGATTCCCATATGACCGAAAGTCAATTTTTCACTTCCATGCGACGCGAGAGCTTGCGAGCATTCTTCGATGCTTCGCCGACAGCCCGTCTGCTGCGAAGTGATCTAGCTCCGCTGGTGATTGATTTTCTCAATCGCACGTTCAAAAGCGGCGAGACAATTTCGATGGGGCAAGCCGAACTGCGTGCCCGGTTAGCCCACTACCAAGAGGATCTGCACGAGACCGATCCCACTCTCTTGACCGGTCCGTCGGAACGTTACCTCACGCAGTGGTCCGATGCCGGTTGGTTACAGCGATTTCTGGAATCAGCGTCGGTTGAACCCCAGTTTCAGTTGACGCGTTATGCCGAGGAAGCGATTCGCTTTGTCGATTCGGCTGTGTCGCGGGGCTCAAGCCTGGTCGGAACCGAAAGTCGCTTGCGACTGGTCATCGAGACGCTCGAGGACATCGTGCGTGGCGCCTCGGCGGATCCCGATAGACGTTTAGAGTATCTTCGAGCGCAGCGCGAGAGCATCGATGCCGAGATCAAGGCTATTGAATCTGGTAAGTCGGTGCAAACCTACCGGCCAGCTCAGATACGCGAGCGTTTTCAAACCGCCGTCGATCTGCTCAAGACTTTGCAATCAGATTTTCGCGCGGTCGAAGAACGTTTCCAAGTGATCGCGCGCGACGTGCAGCAACTGCAAGCCCAAGGCAACGACTCGCGCGGCGGAATTTTAGGTTATGCCTTGGATGCCGAGGACATGCTCAAGACGCAGGATGAGGGCCTCAGTTTTTTTGCATTCGTGGCCTTTCTCTTTTCGCCAACCCAGCAAGCGCAACTGCTGAAGAACATTGCTGAGATACAGCAGTTGGCCGCGTTGGCCGACCAGCATGAATCGCTCTCGCGGGTACGTCGGATGGTCCCGGCTTTGTTGGCAGAGGCGGACAAAGTCATGCGCACTACTGCGCGTTTGTCGGCCACGTTGCGACGTTTGCTCGACGCCCGCGCGGCGGCGCATCGCGTACGCTTGGCCAACGTGCTGCGCGAGATTCGCCAAGCCGCGTTGAAGCTCTCTGGAGACGCCGACAAAACACGCCACATAGAGCTGTCAGTAGAAACGGATGCCGAAATCGTCTCGCCACTGACACGGACGTTTTGGACACCCACGCAGAGCTTTACCAGTAGCGATATCCTGCTGCATCAATTCGACCCATCACAAGCCAACGCCATCGCATCGGCCTTTGCACGTATGCAGCGCCTCGACTTTCGCCGCCTAAGACGCAAGGTGCGTGAGTTGACCAGCGAAGGACGCAGCCAAACCTTGTCGGAATTGACGAAACGCTTTCCGATCGAAGGCGGCGTCGTCGAGTTGTTGGGTTACTTGCAAGTGGCGCACGACGATGGCCACTTGATCGATAATTCTCTGCGAGAAGCGATCACGATCGATGAACCTCGCCGACGTGAGGCTAGTCGCGATTTGGGGCGCGATATCGGTAGTCGAGCGAATAATGATGCAGGCCCTGCTGAAAGTCCCAACGACGATCTAGCATTAACCAACAGCACGCGCCAGCCGCTGACGGTGTTGGTGCCTCACGTGACCTTTATTCCGAAAGCGCTTTCTAGCGAGACGGGTCGCAAACCACGATGAACGAATCGACTGAACCATCGGGCGGCTATCGACCCGAGATGGCCTTTGAGACGCAACTGCCCGAACCCGTCGAGTGGAGCGGCGCTGCGGTGCGATTACTCCAAGGCGTTGTCTATCACGATGACAATCAGCAGATTTGGGACGTGATGCTGCGATCGGTATCACCCCTGACCGATTACTTCGGCAAACTGGGCTTGTTGGTCATCGTGGATGAAGCCGATGGCATGGCCTACTTGCGACAGTTGGACGAAGAGGACATGCCGCCGGAGTATCACGGTATCCCGCGCTTGTTCCGGCGCACACCCTTGGGCTATGACACGACGCTCCTGTGCGTGTTGCTCCGCGATGCGCTGCGCGTCTTCGAAGAAGAGGATGTGCAGAACGAACGCTGCGTGGTCATGCAGAACGAACTGCTGGCGCTTTGGCAAGCCTTCTTCCCCAACCAGACCGACGATGTCCGTTTGAATCGCACGCTGCAAGCAGCTCTGCGGAAATTGGAAGAGCTCAAGTTCGTGCGTCAGTTCGAACAAGAGCCTCCCTCGTGGGAAGTGCGACGCATCATCAAAGCGCGATTGCCACTGGACGATCTGGAACGGCTGCGAGCCAGCCTGGTCCAAGCGTCTAGTGATAAATCAGCCGGTGATA
>JADLDX010000725.1 GCA_020846515.1 Pirellulaceae bacterium | reverse complement strand
TGGATTCGGATGTGGTGGTCCAGCCAGATGGTCGCATCTTGGCAATGGCTCGAGGGACAGTTTTGCGACTTTTGCCAAGCGGACAAGAGGACTCGACGTTCTCGCGATTGAACAACTCGTTTAGTGGGATTTTCCAAGGAATGGTGTTAGCGGCAGATGGAAGTTTCATCGTCGCTGGCATGGAATCAGGGCTGGTGTTCAAGAAAGGCTTGCCCAGTGGCCTGCCGGACTTGACGTTTGGAGAGAACGGTACGATGCGAATAGTACCTGGCCCCAGCAGCGACACCTCCTCAGGCTCAGCCCTGCAAGCCGATGGCAAGCTGGTCATGGCAGGCATGACCAATGGCAATTTGGGAGTCATGCGTTACGCAGCGGACGGAGCATTCGATGCGACGTTTGGTAACGAAGGCCGTAGTACGTTGCCTGCGCCGGTCGGTTATATCCTTTATTCCGTAGCGGATGTTGTCGTTAGCAACAACGGTTTCATCACGGTTGCAGGCACTTTTCGAAAAAGCGACGTCGCGCAGTACGATCTGTTTCTTGCGCGACTGAAAAGCGATGGTACTTTGGATACTGCTTTCGGGCAGCAAGGTTTCGTGATTACCGACCTGGGTGCCGAAGAACACGCGGTGGACATGTTACTGCAAGCCGATGGCAAGCTTGTCCTGGCCGCCAACCAGTACCAAGCCGGATGGCGCGCCAACTTAGTTCGCTACAACTTTGATGGCTCGCTGGATACATCATTTGCTCAAGATGGCGTGTCCCTGATGGCGACAGGTGGAGCCTACCTCAACCGAATTCTCTTACAGCCCGACAACCGTATTCTGGCTGGTGGCTTTCTCAACTTTGGATCAGGAATATCGCGATCCCTCTTGACCAGGTTCAAGGCCAATGGTGCGGTGGATGGCAGCTTCGGTGTTAATGGCAAAGTCGTGGAGGTTAGAGGGCCCATCGACACGGTAACCGATATTGCGTTGGCAACCGATGGCACAATCTATGTTACCGGTGGAAACTTGATGGTTCAAAGGTACTCGCGCGACGGCGTGCGGGACACGAGTATCAGTTGGTCACCTTATCAATTGCAAGTTCCGTTCGATTTCCGAACAGAAACCAGGTCTGGCATCAATCCGCAATTGATTCTCCAGTCGGATGGGTTGATCCTGAGCGGCAACTTCGGCGATCGCAGCCTTGTCGTCGCCTTCCGCATGAATGGTGCCCTGGACGAGCGTTTCAGTGGCGACGGAAAATGGATCGCAACAACCGCCACGCGCGGCGATGTCAAGCTGAATAAACTGCTGCTTCAACGCGACGGTCGACTATTGGCCACGGGTACGTACACGGACACCCACGCAGATTTTGTCGCCTATCGCTTCGCGGCGTCGAATCGCCCCACGGTGACCACGACTGTCGCGATGAATGCGAATGGGCAACTCGAAATCTCGGATCGTTGGTCTCACGATGATCAGTGGCGTTTTGGTCGCACAGATACGTCGTTGATCGTTACCGATCTTTCTACGGATCGCCGCGTAAAGTTCACTGTTGTTGGATTGCCGGAGATCACCGGAAACGAGACCAAGCAAATCGTGATTCCACTCAGTTTGCTTGATCAAACCAGGCAGTCGTTGATAATCAACTCACAAGGTGGCGACGACAAGTTCACGTTCAGCAACCAATTCAACGCGCCGACATTCGGCATGAGCATTCGAGCTGGCGCGGGTAGCGACACGTTCGACTTAAGTAATCAAGCCGTACCGATCAACTGGGTGTTATCTAATGCAACTTCCGGTTCTGCTCGACCGCTTACTCGCACGCCCATGACCTTTGCTGGCGTAGAGAAACTCGTTGGCGGTACGAACACGGATACATTTCGCTTGACCTACCAAGGCAGCGCCGATCGCTTGGTCATCGACGGCGGCGGCGGTAATCTAGACGCCATACAACTCATTGCCGACCAGGATATGTCATTCGCCACGATTCGATGGCCCAATGACAGCCTTCATCTAACAGTGGGCCGCGACCAACCACAGCTCTATGCGATGCAAAACATTGAGAAAGCCACGTTCACTGCCGGTGCGAGTGACAACTGGCTCGACTTCTCAGGTTTCCCCGGCACGTTAACCGTCTTTGCAGGCGCAGGCAATGACACAATTTTTTCTGGTTCTGATAGGTCAGTCATTTATGGCCAGGCAGGCAACGATATTGTTTTTGGCAGTGCGCAGAGCGATCGATTGATTGGTGGCGATGGCGATGACGTATTGATCGGATCGAGTGGTAACGATCAGCTTTATGGCGACGCCGGAAAAGATATTCTCGTGGGCTCGGCGGGAGCGGACCGACTGTTGGGTGGCGATGGCAACGACATTCTGATCGGCGGTTTCTGCTCTGCGATCGAAGCTCTGCCGAAATCGCGAGTGCGAACACTCGTGACGGATACATGGACTACAGCGCCCAGTTACGCGCTCGGCTATCACTACCTCGCCGTCTTAGGCGTCGGACGCAATCTCTTGAAGTTGACCGTGGGCAGCACGGTCCTTAGCGATAACGAGGTCGATACTTACTTTGGTCAAGCCGACCTCGACTGGTTCCTGCTCGATGCAGCGAAAGAGCTGAACGCGTCGCCGTTCGGCTTGCGAGATCAGCAAGTTGGCGAGCGAGTGAGTATTTGAAAGTCGCTCGGCTCTTCGAGTTCCTCCAGCTTGTCGAGCTCGTGTTGGGACTTGTATTTGCGCGTGGTTGAAAAACAATGGTGGTGAATTGATGTAAGTGTTTGAACGAGAATGAGCTACTCACCGACGCCGGGTCGGCAAAGTTGGAAGTGCGGACTGGAAAAGCCAAAAGCCATGCTCATGCGCGACGTTGGTAACATTACCCAATACTACGCTCGATTTGCACCTGAGTTGGCGGACACTCACTATTCCGAGGAAATATGGGAACTAAATGAAAAGGGCGAGATCCGTCCCGACTTGCAGCTAACGGGCAAGTTTGAGTTCCCGACGGAGGCT
>JADLDX010000724.1 GCA_020846515.1 Pirellulaceae bacterium | reverse complement strand
TCGTCCCTATTCGACAACCTTTCTGCATATTGAAGATGGCAGACAAGCCGCGTTTGGCCTGGGAATCAGGGCCAGCTATCTCGATCACGACACGTGGGTAGAGCATCGACTCTCGCCTCATGAACCGCTTGGACGAACCACTCGTCCGCCGAGCCAGGTAGTGGGCTGGGCATATCCGTCTTCGAAAGAAGATTCGGATGAGAATATGATCCTTTGGAGCACCGAAGGATATTCGCCTTACGAGTGCGTCGATCTGAATCGCGATGGATTTCCGGAAGTTGTTGCATCCCAATCTAAAGATGGATATCGCGAGTACACCCTGCTGGATGGTGTAACAGGCAATAAAGGCTGGCGAAGAAAGCTGCCTTCTGAGAACACTACGTTTTGGAATGCGCTGAAACGCGATGCGAATAACGATGCGATCGATGACTTGGTTGTGCTGATATCTGAGAGAAGCGATAAACGCCAGCCTGCCAGGGTCGAGTTGGTTAGCGGCTCCACCGGCAAAACGCTGTGGAAACATTCAGATGCCGAGTTGGGTAACGCGACTATCTTGGGATGTCTCGAAAGAATCGCCGGCCAGGTATCGCTGTTCCTGTATCAAAATGAGCAGACGAAAACCGTCACATGCCTTGATCTGGACTCTCGAACCATTGCCTGGTCCAGCCACTCATTCTTAGGAACATTGGACTCACAAGCTTTTGCAACCTGGAACTGCGATGGCAAGATCGTCTGGTTCTCCACTTGCCAAACTATGAACGAAGGCCATGCAAACTTCGTGAACGCGGAAACCGGGGAATCACTATTACAGATCCCCATCGGGCAAAAACCATATGCACCATGGACGAACTGGATTCGCTGGGAGGGCCGCGAGTTGCTCCCCATCCAAACGACAACTCTGCTTGAGTCGAACGACGCCAAGCTTGTTAAAGAATGTCGAGTGGATCTATGGCTGGTGGATAGGTCGTTAAAGGTTGTTGGTTCATGGTCAGAGACAACCGATGCCGCTTCCAGTAAAGTCGTCAGCAGCTGGTTCGAGAAATCGCATTATGACCTACCGTTTCCAACGGTCGTGAAGACGTCGGACGGTCGTGAATTGCTCGCCCTGACTACCTGTTTCGACCGAAGTATTGGCGTAAGACTATTAGGTTGGGACGGCAGCGATACCAAAAAAGTAGTGACGGATCGATCGGTTGTTCTGCCCATTGATCCGAGATCAGCAGATGGCTTTGTGAAGATCCTGGACTGCAATGGCGATGGGGTATCCGATTTCGTTTCCATGTCGGATGACGGCATCCACTGCACGTCGGGCACAGGCGATTTGCTTTGGCATCAACCGGCGATTCCCACTGCGGGCAACTTGGGATCCTTTGAACACAACGGTCGCAGCTACTTGTCTCTGCAGACTCAACCGTATGATCACAACAGCATGCACTGGTTGGATGCCAGCACAGGCGAAGCCAGCGACAGCATCCAGGACCAACCCAACTTCAACGCGCTCAATTCAAAAGAATTGGATCACGCCAGTTTCATTACTTGTAACTACACGCCCCGCGGTTGTATCCTCACGGCGATTCGCAAGCAGGGCGTAAGAGATCCACACACCGTTCAGCGCGAGAACGATCCGCGTGAGGCTCGACTGCTGCCTTGGGTCGTGATCGCCAAATCTGTGCTAGCTCAAAACCCGGTAACGTTGCAGCGTTTGTCATGGCCACGCATTCTCAAGCTAGCCCTCTGTGTCTACTTTCTACCGGTATTGGTGGCGTGGAGTTGTTTCCGTAGGAGGTTCAGCTTGCGTCACCTGTTGTTGGTCGCGACCACGACTGCCGTCGCTTTATCCGTAGCGCTCGCCGACAGAAACGCTTACCCCACGACAGTGTCCAACGGTAGCTACATCACGGCGTTGGCGGTTGCGTTTGAAATATCTCTGAACATTTCTCTACTGGCGTTACCGTTGATGGAGTTAACCAAGACGCGTTGGCGGCGCAGACTTTCTGTTGGCCTGTATGGTGCGATGCTGCTGATCGTCCCGACGTTGACACTGCTAAGCAATCCAGTAGGTGCCATAGGCACAACCTATGTTCCCGATGAGTTCTGGCATTTGTTTTGGTTTGCGCTCGTACCAACAGGCATGCTGCTCTTCTTGCTTCACAGCTTGCGCATGTTTAGCATTGGGGCGCTCCGATTGGCCAGCGGATTACGTAGCATCACCAAACCGCGCAGTGCACCACATGCACTGGCACTGCAAGAAACTGGTGGTTCCAATGGACGATAAACAAGAATCCTGGGACCGCTACTTACCTTATTTACGAGTCGTCGCGGAGCAGGCCACGCGTCGATCGGCCATTCCTGGACTGGATCCATCTAGCATTGCTCAGACTGCAGTAACGGAGGCTTGGAAGTCTCGCCAAAATTTCCGGGGTGAGAGCGACGAAATCTTTCTGGCTTGGATGCGTGGCATTCTGGCCAACGTAATGCGTACGGCCGTTCGCAATCAAATCCGCCGTCCGCAGTGCCTGGACCTGGCGGAGCTTGATGAGACCATGACTGGTTGCGGAGATCGCATCGCGGTCTTTGCAAAATCCGTCGCCAATCCGTTGGATGAATTGCAGTTGAAGGAACGATCGCTACTGCTAACGCAAGCGCTCGATCAGCTCTCGTCGGATCATCGCGAAGTTCTGCAAGCCCGCCACTTTGAAGATCGTTCCTTTGCCGAAATTGCTGCGCAAATGAATCGTAGCGAAGCAGCCATACGGATGCTCTGGATCCGAGCGCTGCGCGCCTTGCGCCAGAACTTCCTAACGGAAACATAACAGATGTGCAAAAGAAACTGACGTACCAAAGAGACGTCTTTGGCTCTAAGCCCAACTTTGTACATTTACAAGTTCGTGGACCATATCGCAAACCATGCTTGGCGATATATGGACAACAATATAAATATTTTCCCGTTTGATCCCGCAGACTTGCAAGCGCCGCCACAACCTGGACCAAGTGCCTAACTCAAATATAAACTTGAATTCAGCGGCAGAATAGAGGAACAAATGAGACGACTACAAATCCTCCTGATCCTTACGAGCGCTCTTGTCATAGGAAGCTCGCTTGCGCTTGCCGGCCAACCTGTCGTCACCAACTTCGAAGTCATCGAAGAGCTAATTCTAGATGCCCATGCGAGTGAAGAGGTTGATCTTTCTCCGGAGGATGTAGGACGCCTGAAACAGATTCTGGACGGCCCCACAGTCAGGGAAATGCTGAAAGTTGCCCATCGAAAGGTACGTCAAACCCATTCTGTGTTAGATCCGGATATCGCCAGGCGTCTGGCGCAAGCATCCGTAAACGAAGAGTTTTATAAGCTCTTCCAGGAGACGATTTCGGATGCTCAATTTACATTTGCCAAACAGCGATTGATCCAGAAGCGTTATCCCCTGCCAACCGCGGTCTTCCGGGACATGGCTTTACTACAGTGGATTGGAGTAGATAAATTACCTGCCAAGTTGCAAGCGAAGCTGGATGCGGCTGAAGGTCAGGCCGCCAAAGAGATCATGGAAGTCCGACGACAAAGGGTAATTCGTGTACTGAAACACTTGCCTCAACCCACCCACCAACTGCTGGTAAATTGCGTTGGGAATGAGCATTTGCCGATGTTGACTCCGCAGGAAACCGATCCCGAGAAAATTCCATTTTCCGCCTATGCCAGGTCGAGTGGTGCCGTGACTGCACTCCTACTTTCTCCTGAACTCGCTAAACACGTGGAGCTTACCGACGAGCAACGCGATAAGCACTCCGCAGCGCGTTCGAAACAATCGAGTGTTTATGCTGGAGCGGCCAGTGGCAAGAATTCACTGGCGGAGGTCAAGGAATCAGTGGAAGCAGCTTCCCGACAAACACAACGCGAAATGCAGGCTGTTCTGAATGCCCAACAGAGACTTAAACTGTATCGATGGCTTTCCAAGCAGGAGCTGGAAAACGATCCAGTGTCTTATGTCGCAAACGCAAAGGTCAGCAGTTATCTTGGTCTCGATCGCGACGCCGTGGTTGCATTCGCGGAAGCCGCCACCGTGCACACTCAGGAGTTTACCCGCGCCACCGACGCAATCAACCAACGCCTATTCACACAGCTGTGTGCTGAACTTGAACCCCGCGACAAGCAGGCCATGAATGCATCATTCGGAGAGGTGTGGGGGCCGAAACGAAATTGAGAAAGCTGGCTATAGACGAAGACGAGTAGCCTTGTGGGTAAAAGTTGACTTGCGTCGGACAGTCGTCGTTCGCTCCGCGAACGATAAGTCCTCGCGTATCGTTTGCGGTGCGAAGCGCTT